>NZ_CAWUOL010000007.1:0-106810 GCF_963923915.1 Nodularia chucula CCY0103
CCACCAACTCTGTCAGCGTTCTCATACCGGGGATCAGTGTGTGATGAGTAGAAACATACTATGCTAAAGTGCTTTGGGAAGTAGGTATTCTGGGAGTCCTGGCATTTTTAGCCCTAGTCACCACCATCACAATTCAGGCTTTCAAAGCCTATCGCTCCATAAAAGATCCCAATTTACGCACTCATGCAGCTGCTTTATGGGTATTTATCCTGTTTATTAGCTACAACACCTACTACTATCCTCTAGATGTTGACCCAGTTGCAGTATACTACTGGTTTTTTGCCGGGGTATTATTCAAATTGCCATTAATAGATAAACAGAAAGTAAAAACTGAAGATCCTCAGCCAGTCAAAACAACCAAGAAAAAATTTGTCCCCTTAGTAACTTAATTACTTCTACTCCCAATAGCAGCGAAACAAAAATATGAATGATTTGCCTTTGGTTTCTGTCATTATCCCCACCTATGGGAGAGAAGAAACGCTGCGGGATAGTATCATAGATGTTTTAAATCAAGACTATCCCAACTTTGAGGTTTTAGTAGTAGATCAATCTCCCACACACAAACCAGAAATTCAAACTTATCTAGAAACCACCGCAGCAGCTAATAAAATTCAATGGTTTCGTTTAGATTGGGCGAGTTTACCAGGGGCGCGTAATTATGGTGTGCGTCGCGCCATAGGTGAAATCATCTTATTCATTGATGATGATGTCAAAATGACCCCGGAATTTGTAGCCGCCCACGCCAAAAATTATCTCCAAAATCCAGAAATTGGGGCTGTGGCTGGGCGGGTATTTGACCGGGATAAATTGAGTGATTCTGGTGGGGAATTACAAATTGAATATTTACCTCCCGCAGCGATGGACCCTGGGATTGCTTGGTATCATCTGGATTTAGTCCACACCATCAAACCCCAGCAAGTTTTAACAGCCAGGGGTTGTAATATGTCTTTTCGGCGGGAAATTTTTACTAAATACGGCTTGCACTTTGACGAAAGATTTCGCGGTAGTGCAGTGCGGGAAGAATCAGATTTTTGTTTGCGAATCCGCCAGACGGGATACAAAATTTGGTATGATCCAGAGGCCGCTTTGATCCATTTAGGTGAAGAAACTGGAGGTTGTCATGATATTAGTATGCGATCGCTCAAATATCAACTCACCTTCTACCACAATCATTTCTTAATGGCGTTAAAAAACCTCACTTCTAGCCAAGCCCTACGCCTATACGCCGCCTTATTTGACTGTCACGTTTTAGGAAAACCCCCCTGTAATAAAAGCGGTTCTCCCATAAAAATTGTCACTCGTGGGATATTTTACACATTAGGATTTATCAAAGCCTTAATTACAGTTATTCAGTCACCTTGGAATGATGGTCAAATTTACACCCATTTAGACAACATCCACACTAATTAAATCTCAAAGCATAACCATCCCACACCTTGCGGAATTTCCTTTTTCTCTCCTGTACTTTGCGGACTCAAGCCCCTAGCGCACTTTTAGAAGGAATTGCGATCGCCATGAAAAAATGCTCAAATCATAACAATAGCTAAGGAGGTTAGGACATAAAAAGATAATAACAGGACTTACGCAGAATTAAGAAAAACAAACCACAAAGGACACAAAGGACACAAAGTGAAGAGGGTTTGAGAGAGTCTTTGTGTAAGTCCTAAATAAAACCGAGACACCATTCGGGTCTTAACCCAGTACCTAGTCCCCAGTCCCCAGCTATATATGAAAATCTTAGTTGCTAGTCACTCTTATATTGTAGACCTTAACTGTGAAAAATTACGCTCCTTAGCTCAACTAAAACCAGGAATAGAAGTCACAGTTGTAGTTCCCAAAACCTGGAAACCCGGTGGTATCCAAAACAAAACTATTACCACCCAATATAGGGACGAAGGAAACTTTAAAATAGTCCCCATTTCTAACTTTAGTCAAAATCATCAAGGACTACTTACCTTTGGTACTGATTTAATCTCCTTATTAAAGAAATTTCGCCCTCAAATTCTCCAAGTAGAACAAGGTTCTAGAGGAATAGCACATACTCAGATGATTGTTCTCAATCAAATATTAGGACTCAAAGCCAAAAACATCTTTTTTACTTGGTGGAATCTCCCCTATCAACTCAAATTTCCGGTAAATTTATTAGAAAAATATAACCTTGACCACAGTGACGGAATTATTTGTGGTAATCAAGATGGAGCAGAAGTCATCAGAGAAAGGGGATATCAAGGCCCCATTCAAATTATGCCCCAACTGGGTGTTGATGAACGCTTATTTACTCCCCAATTCCAACCGGAATTATCCCAGAAATTAGGGATTACAGCAGATGATTTTGTTGTGGGCTTTGTGGGGCGGTTTGTCCCAGAGAAAGGGATATTAACGCTGTTACAAGCCTTATTAAATATTTCCGATAAACCTTGGAAGTTGCTATTGCTAGGAAGGGGAGAATTACAAGATGAAATAATTAAATTCCTCACAGAAAATCATCTAAATAATCGGGTAATAATTATTGAAAGTGTTCCTCATGATCAAGTTGCGAATTATATCAACTTAATGAACACATTAGTTTTACCTTCAGAAACAACTTACAAATTGAAAACATTAACGGCTGTGGGTTGGAAAGAACAATTTGGCCATGTCTTAATTGAAGCTATGGCTTGCCAAGTTCCCGTCATTGGTTCTGATTCTGGAGAAATTCCCCATGTTATTGGTGATGCTGGCTTGGTTTTTCCTGAAGGTAATATCCCAGAGTTAGCAAAATGTTTATTACAATTAATAGAAAATCCAGATTTGGCTAAGAGTATTGGTATGAAGGGTTATCAGAAAGCCATGACTCAATATACTAATCAGGCTTTAGCAAAACAGCAATTTCAGTTTTATCAAGAATTAATTAATAATTAAAAGTTCGCGCCCAGCAGAACACACAACTATGAAAATTTTACAAATTATTCCTTCAATTTCTTTGGTTTACGGTGGTCCTAGTCAAATGGTTATTGGTTTGGCTGAAGCGTTAGCCAAAGAAGGTATTGAAATTACAATTATTACAACTGATAGTAATGGTGATACTGGACAAAAACCTCTAGATGTCCCTTTGAATTGTCCAGTTAAACGAGATGGTTATGAAGTAATTTATTTTCGTTGCGCCCCATTTCGGCGTTATAAGTTTTCTCTGGATTTATTAAAATGGCTAAAGGTTCATGCTTGTGAGTACGATTTGGCGCATATTCACGCTTTATTTTCTCCTGTAACTAGTGCGGCGGCGCGAGTATGTCATCAGCAAAAGTTACCTTATATTTTACGTCCTTTGGGAACTCTTGACCCGGCCGATTTACGCAAGAAAAAACAATTAAAACAGTTTTATGCTGCATTGATTGAACGGGGTAATTTAGCTAATGCAGCAGCAATTCATTTTACCAGTGAACAAGAGGCAAAAATATCAGAACGTTTTGGGATATTAACGCGAGATTTGGTGATTCCTTTGGGTGTTGTTCCTCCGGAAAAGGTGAAAAATGGGGATAGTTTAGTCCGTAGTCAGTTGGGAATACCGTTAGATTTGCCTTTGGTGCTGTTTATGTCGCGCATTGACCAGAAAAAAGGCTTAAATTTGTTGATTCCGGCATTAGAAAAGTTATTAATGTCTGACTGCAAGTTTCATTTTGTGTTAGCTGGGACAAATTCTCAAGATCCAGATTATGAGGAGAAGATTAAAGAACAGATTGCTAATTCTCCATTGCGATCGCACACTACCATTACAGGCTTTATCAGTGGTGAGTTAAAAGCTAGTTTACTACAAACTGCTGATTTATTCGTTTTGCCTTCTTACTATGAAAATTTTGGCATTGCTGTAGCTGAGGCTATGGTAGCAGGTATCCCGGTAGTTATTTCTGACCAAGTGCATATTTGCCAACAGGTGCGTGATAGTCAGTCGGGTTGGGTGGGTAAAACGGAGGTAGAAGATTTTGTACAATTAATCAAGGAAGCGTTGCAAAATCCCCAACAACGTCAGCAACGAGGGTTAAATGCTCAACAATATGCTTTAAAGTATTTTAGTTGGAGTGCGATCGCCCGTCAAATCATCCCAGCCTACCAAAATATTCTCACTTGAGAAAACTAGCACCTAAAAAATTAAAATTTTGTTACACACTGCTAAACGCCGATGGGGAAACCGTTATTTATGTCATCATGGCAATGTAAAATACATAAAACTTTCTAAAATTACAGGGAATCTTGCATGACTCTCCGTCTTGGTGATACAGTACCTAACTTTACACAAGCATCTACTCACGGCGATATTGACTTTTACCAATGGGCTGGCGAAAGCTGGGTAGTATTGTTTTCCCACCCTGCTGACTTTACGCCTGTTTGTACCACAGAATTAGGCACAGTCGCAAAACTCAAGCCAGAATTTGACAAGCGTAACGTAAAAGCGATCGCACTCAGCGTTGATGATGTTGACTCCCATAATGGCTGGGTAGGAGACATCGAAGAAACTCAAGGAACCGCCCTCAACTATCCCATTCTCGCAGATGCAGACAAAAAGGTTTCTGACCTTTATGACATGATTCACCCCAACGCAGCTGCAAACATCACAGTGCGTTCCGTCTTCGTTATCGATCCTAACAAAAAACTGCGTCTTAGCTTTACCTATCCCCCCAGCACCGGACGTAACTTTGATGAACTATTGCGAGTAATTGATTCTCTGCAATTAACTGATGATTACAGTGTAGCAACCCCTGCTGACTGGAAAGATGGTGAAGATTGCGTAATTGTACCATCTTTGAAAGATCCTGAAGTTCTGAAAGAAAAATTCCCCAAAGGTTACAAAGAAATCAAACCTTATTTGCGGATGACACCTCAGCCCAACAAGTAAATTGAATTAACATCAATAGTAGGGTGGGTTAGCAAAAGCGTAACCCACCATTTTTATATATAGATATAATTAACTTATTTGGGTTAGCAAAGTAGGAGAGATTTACCATGCTTTCATCCCCCTTGATATTGCATTTTCCCTCATCAATGCCAATGACAGACGAACAATTCTTTGAGTTCTGTCAAGAAAACCGCGACTTACGCATTGAAAGGAATAAATTGGGAGAAATATCAATTATGCCACCCACAGGGTCAGAAACAGGAAACCGTAACTTTAATATCGCCGGACAGTTATATGTTTGGGCAGAACAAGACGGCACAGGCATTTGTTTCGATTCTAGCACAGGATTTAAACTATCAACAGGTGCAGAGCGATCGCCTGATGCGTCCTGGATAAAATTAGCCCGGTGGAATAAACTCACACCAGAGCAAAAACAAAAATTTGCACCTATCTGTCCAGATTTTCTGATTGAATTAAGGTCAGCATCTGATAACCTGCAACCATTGAAAGAAAAAATGACAGAATATATGCAGGAAGCAGAAATACAATTAGCTTGGTTAATTGACCGTAAACATCGCCGAGTTTATATTTATCGTCCTGGACAACCAGAAGAATGTTTAGAAAATCCTGAAACTGTTAGCGGTGAAAACGTTTTATCAGGATTTTTTCTGAAGATGAGTAAAATTTGGTAGTCACAAAACCAATCAAAATTATGCAATCTTCTTTAAATATTCTCACAGTTACAGAATACCTAGAATCAGAGAACTTCAGCGATATTCGTCATGAATATGTAGCCGGACAAGTCTTTGCAATGGCAGGTGCTAGTGAAGAACACAACCTAATATCAGGCAATATTTACAACATATTACGCTCCCATCTTCGCGGAAGTTTTTGTCGTGCTTTTATGTCAGACATGAAAGTTAAAGTCAAGGTGCAGAACGCCGATATATTCTACTATCCTGATATTTTAGTCACCTGTAACCTTGAAGATAAAGAAAGATATTTTAAAACTTATCCTAGCTTAATTATAAAGGTCTTATCTGATTCAACAGAAACCACAGATAAACGAGAAAAACGTATTAATTATCAAATGCTAGATAGTTTACAAGAATATGTCTTAGTATATCAAGACCAAATCAAAGTAGAAGTTTATCGCCGGGAAGTTTCGGGTAGCTGGTCAATGGAAGTTTTAAGCAAAGATGATAAATTGCGTTTAGATTCGATTGGTTTGAATTTGACAATGGCAGAAATTTATGAAGATGTTAATATAATTCGTAATTCGTAATTCGTAATTCGTAATTTCTACTAATTATGAAATAAAATCACAAGCAACAGCAAAGATAAACTATGAGTAAAAAATCAGTCCAAAACCTATACAATGAGGATTTTTATCTCTGGGTTGAAGATACAGTCAGTAAATTAAAAGCCAGAGATAATGACAACTTAGATTGGGAAAATTTAATTGAAGAGGTAGAGTCTTTGGGGAAAAGTCAGCGTAAAACAGTGCGGAGTTTTTTGGTGCGCTTATTGGAACATTTGTTAAAGCGGTGTTATGTACCGATGTCAGATTGTTATCGAGGTTGGGAAATTGAAATTAGAAATTTTCGGCAAAGATTGCAAATTGAGTTAGAAGATTCACCGAGTTTGAAAAATTTTATGTTAGAAATTCTTGCTAAAAGTTATGAAATGGCTTTGGAAAATGTCAGAGATGGTTATCCTGATGTTTATTTTTCTGATGTTTGTCCATTTCCTAGTGATGTAGATGCTTTGTTAAATAAGAAATTTTGGGAATAATTATTGTAATGCAGAAGTGTTGAATGTTAAGAAAAAGGTGATAAAAAGAGCATCGGAATATGGTAAATTTTGAGCGAAGGATTAAAATACTTTAGTTTGAAAGTGATTATAAATTCATTTCCCAAGATTGTCAAAGACATCCTCAGACCCTTGCCAAAAAACGATTATCCGGTTTTGAATAGTCGTCTTTACGTTGAGTGTTGGTTGGCTTATGCCTTGGATAATAGTTTAACAAGTATGCGGGATTTATTTAAGAGATTAAATAATAATTGTTTTTTAGATTCAAAGAATAGTTGGTAAGATCTCCACAGCAATGCACCAATAATAATTATTCCTGCAAGGGCTGAGGCTATTCTTACAGCTACCAATGCAGCAACGCCAAAAAGAAACAATGAAATGATTCCAGGATTTACCAAAAACTTGGGTCTAAAGCCCTGTCCTTCTAGGACGGCTTTTCTTTAAGTTGCGGATCGACTCTCTAAGTACGTCGTTTTGGGGTTTGATTATTGAAAAAATCTAGGTGTTGTAGGGTGTGTTAGACGGAACGTCGTAACGCACAAAAGGCTTTCAGGATGGTGCGTTACGCTTCGCTTTAGCCCCTTGGGCTATACAGCACCCTTGTATATTAGAAATCAAATATGATTCCTATATGTCAAAAAATATTTTCCTCTCACGCAGAGTTGCAGAGAGGGAGTTTGAAGTGAGAGTGTGTATGGTGTACTAGGATTTTGGTGGCAGAATTGCTCAATATTATCATTGCAATACGCCAAAAT
Organism: Nodularia chucula CCY0103; assembly: GCF_963923915.1. Lineage (NCBI taxonomy): Bacteria > Bacillati > Cyanobacteriota > Cyanophyceae > Nostocales > Nodulariaceae > Nodularia > Nodularia chucula. The sequence goes on from NZ_CAWUOL010000007.1 coordinate 7,438, forward strand.
TTTTATATAACAGCATTCAGGAACGTCAAAATGGATATTAAAAACGGATTTGTCGGTAGCGTTGGTAACACCCCTCTGATTCGCTTAAACAGTTTTAGTGAGGAAACTGGCTGTGAAATTTTAGCTAAGGCAGAATTTCTCAATCCTGGGGGTTCTGTAAAAGACCGGGCTGCACTGTATATTATTGAAGATGCGGAAAAGAAGGGTTTACTGAAACCCGGTGGGACTGTGGTGGAAGGAACCGCAGGAAATACTGGTATTGGTTTGGCGCATATTTGCAATGCTAAAGGGTATAAATGCTTAATCATTATTCCTAATACCCAGTCCCAAGAAAAAATTGATGCTTTGAGAATTTTGGGTGCAGAGGTGCGTACTGTGCCGGCTGTTCCGTACAAAGACCCGAATAATTATGTGAAGTTATCTGGCAGAATTGCGGCGGAGTTAGATAATGCGATTTGGGCAAATCAGTTTGATAATTTAGCCAACCGCCTCGCCCATTATGAAACTACGGGGCCAGAAATTTGGCGACAGACAAACGGTACAGTGGATGCTTGGACGGCGGCGACTGGTACTGGTGGGACTTTTGCGGGGGTTTCCTTGTATTTAAAAGCACGGAATCCCCAGGTGAAATGTGTGGTAGCTGACCCTATGGGTAGCGGATTATATAGCTATGTTAAAACTGGTGAAATTAAGACCGAAGGCAGTTCTATTACTGAAGGTATTGGTAATAGCCGCATTACGGCTAATATGGAAGGCGTACCCATTGATGATGCGATGCAAATAGATGATCCGGAAGCTCTGCGAGTTGTGTATCAACTGTTGAAGAAGGATGGGTTGTTAATGGGTGGTTCTACTGGTATTAATGTTGGGGCGGCGGTGGCTTTAGCAAAGGAAATGGGGCCAGGACATACTATTGCTACTATTTTATGTGACAACGGTTCCCGCTATCAGTCACGCATATTTAACCCGGAATGGCTGGCTTCTAAGGGATTAGTTATTGGTTAATAAGACCCCACCCCTAGCCCCTCCCCGCAAGCGAGGCTACGGTGTACACACAAGTCGGGAAATTCTCGTTTGTGTCATAAGACCCCACCCCTAACCCCTCCCCGCAAGCGAGGAGGGGAACTGGATTTCTGGTTAAGTCTTATAGTAACCGCCAAGGTGGTTAGGAAATTTCCTGTTTTCTGTTCCCTGTTCCCTTAAAACCATAATTATGTCAAATATTGGTAAATCATCTAATTCTGCTGAAATCAGTCCCAGGGTTGCTGCTAGATGTGTGCGAGTGTGCCAAAATCGCACCTGTAAAAAGCAAGGTGCATCTAAGGTATTAGAGGCTTTTGCTACTTTACCAGTTGCGGATGTAACGGTGACGGGTAGCAGTTGCTTGGGACAATGTGGTCATGGCCCGATGGTGCTGGTTTTACCGGATATGGTCTGGTATTGCGGTGTGAAACCGAATGAAGTACCTCTGGTGGTGAAACAACATTTGTCGGGTGGTGAATGTGTGAAAAAAATGCTTTATTATCGATTTCATACTGAGAAGTAAGTATCTTTTAAATATCAATTACTACAGGGAGGCATCTATGGATATTCAGCAGCTACGTCAATCTGCAAAAATCAAGTGGCTGAGTTACTATGAGCAGAATCGTTCTTGGATGGGGAAAATGAGGGTTTGGGGGACTTATGATGGTGTCCGCCGTCCTTTATCTGGATTTATTTTGGCTACTGTGGCGATTTTAGAACCGCAGTTTCATGAGGTGATTTCTTTTATCCTCAGTCTGAATAATAATCCTGATGAGATAGTTAGGGCTTTAGGTCTGAATTTTAATCCTGATGATGAGTTGAGTGTGGTAAATTTACCGGATTCTCTCTCTAAAAGTGAGTTGGAAAGGGAGGCTGTTCCTCTACAGGCTGTGACTGCTGAAGTTTCTACTGGGGAAATTCAACGTTCTAATCTGCCGCGATTACATCAACCTGTGTCAGCATATAGGACAAATAGGGAGGAAGTGGTTTCGTCGGTTGCGGTTGCTGCTTTCCCGACTCATAGGATGATGGATTCTCGTCAAGGGAAGTCGGGTTTATTACTGGCGGAGAAACCTGTGCGATCGCCTCTGGCAATTACTATGGATATATTGCACAAAACTAAGGCTATACCGTCTAGAAAATTTGAGGATTCCCGATTTTCTCATGTACCTATTCAGTTTTCCCTGCTTCTACTCCAGATAAATTGTTTAACTGGGGTTTTCTTTTTACGCAACTGTCTGAAACCCACAGTTCTCAAAAATGGTCAGAGAAAAACATCACCGAAAGTCAAAGATATTCCCCATGATGTGAATTTATCTCCTAGTCATCATGTTTCTAGTCTGGGTGCTTGGGTAGATGAGTGTTGTCAGGGTAGGGGATATGACCCAGAAACTGCTGTTTCTATCCGACTTTAAAGGATATTGTTGTGTATAAATTTATGAAAAAAATTAGAAAGTCTCTACTCTTAGCCTGGAGATGGGTGTTCCTGGGGTTTGTGACATCGCTGTTAGTTATCTTGAGTCAATTTATTCCGCCTGTGACAGCAGAAGAAGCCACTCCATCTGTGATTATTGAGACTACCAATACACCTATAAAAGTGGAGACGGAGGAAATTACACCGCCAGAATTGGAGTTATCTGAACTAAGTCCAGAGGAATTGGCTCGTCAGCAAAGACTCATAGAAGCAGATAACCTGTTTTTAGCGGGAAAAATTGCTGAGGCGGAAAAAATTTACCGAGAGGTTAAAGAACCCTTTAATACAAAAGTTACAAACCAACAACGTCAACCTGCAATAGTTAATTATGAGCAATTGGCTCCAGCAGGTCAGGTTTATTGGCGAGAGTCGGCGGCGGGTATTGCTAATAATTTGCAAACTAGAACTATAGTACCTCTGCAATTATTGGTGGCACAGTATCCGCAGTTTATTCCTGGTCATATTCGCTTTGCGGAAGTGTTAAATCAATATAATCGCTCTGAAGAAGCTCTGGAGGTTTTAGAACGTGCAGTTTCCCTTTATCCCAATGAATCAACATTGATTGCAGCTAGGGTGAATGCATTAGCAGCTAATCAAAAATGGATCGAGGCTTCTTTAACGGCGCGTCAATTTGCACTATTAAATCCTGATCATCCCCAATCTGCTCAATTTCAAGGTTTAGCTGATACTAATCTGAATAACTTTAAGTCTCAGATTAAGTCGGAGATTAGGGGTAATACTATTACCAATATCATTACAGGTGCATTGGGTTATGCAGTTACGGGGAGTCTTTTGGGGCCGTTTTCTGCTATTGATTCTACTGTGATGTTGTTAAGAGGTGAAGCGGCTATTGGTGAGTCGATAGCAACGCAAGCAAAAAGACAGTTAAATTTAATTGAGGATGAAACTGTTACGGCTTATGTGAATGAAATTGGTCAAAAATTAGTTGCTGTAGCGGGAAGACATGATTTTGACTATGAGTTTTTTGTGATTCCTCAAGCAGACCTCAATGCTTTTGCCCTGCCTGGGGGTAAGATTTTTATTAATGCTGGTGCGATCGCTAAAACTAATTCAGAAGCAGAATTAGCTGGTTTAGTTGGTCATGAATTAGCTCACACTGTTCTATCTCATGGTTTTCAATTAGTCACTCAAGGAAACCTGATTGCTAATATCACGCAGTATTTACCTCTAGGTGGTAATATTGGTCAACTTTTTGCTCTCAGTTACAGTCGGGAAATGGAACGTCAAGCCGATAATTTGGGGACACGTTTAATTGTGGCTGGTGGATATGCTGCTGATGGTTTACGTAATTTAATGGTGACGTTAGAAAAAGAACAGAAAAATGTTATCCCTCTGTGGTTATCTTCTCACCCAGGTGGTAGTCAGAGGGTTAGTTATCTAGAAAATTTAATTTCCCGTGGAAATTACAACCGTTACAGTTACGAGGGCGTTGAACGACATTTAGAAGTACAAGCACGTGTAAAACAATTACTGCAAGATAAAAAATCACGGGAAGCCAAAAAATCTTCCTCTTGATGAATCAAAAATCCCAAATTATTCGTCTCTTAAATTATCAACTCCCTATTTAATGTATACTGGGCAATAATTTATGTCTTTACAACGTTTAAAGTTCGTATTTTTAAGTAGTCTTGGCTTATCTTTGTGTTTAGGTAATGCTGCGGCTTTTGCTCAATTTAATGATTCTAATTTTGGTGATGTTGTAGTGCCAACTATACCTTCTGGGGGTACATCTGCCCCTATCAATACGCCAATCAACACACAACCAACAAATGTACCACCTGTAACTAGTGGAACTCGGTTTACCTGTCAATTTTATAATGGGCAGTATACAGTTATGTATCAACCCCAGAACCTTTCAGGGCAGTTTTTCCCTTGGGCTGCACCTCAGACTTTGGGTGATGGTTGGACTCCTCAAAGACGCTGTGAAGCTATTTCTAGTCGTTTAGAACAATATCGCCCAGATGGTCTGGAAGAACTACAAATAGCTGTAGAAAATAATGAAAATATTGTGTGTGTAACTACACAAAATAATCCTTTCTGCCGCATTGTATTAACAGTACCCCGTGGACAAGATCCTTATGCGGTGCGTAATAATGTTTTCCAAAATTTGATGACTGCTGATAGTGGACAACAAACTACAGCTGTGAATACTTACGGCGCTAATCGGGGTGGAGTGAATGAGTTATACAATTTAGGTCGCACGCTCTTAGGTGGTGGTAATAATCGCCCGACTGCATCTAGTAGAGATAATATCAATTTGAAACCTTTTCTCGCCCCTGAAGATGGTGGAAGTTTACGAGTTAACGCGACAAATAACCGTCAACAGCAATCTCCTAGCCCAGGGCGTTTAAATCCTGGTAATTTCCGTTAATAGTCTCTGCACTATTTTATTAATCAGTGATGGCGATCGCACTTTGCAGATGTTGTTAATAGTCTGAGTAGGCGATCGCTCATCTACACTCATAAAAACTCTTTGCGACTCTGCGTGACCACAGATTATAGCAATTCCCATTCAAGTGAGGTATAAGCAGTAATAATTAAACGCAGATGGACGCAGATAAACGCAGATAATTTTGTAATATATTAAACTAGGGCAGAAAAAGCCTGAATTAATGCCTGACCTTTCAGCATTGTCTCCTCAAATTCCGCTTCTGGGTCAGATAAAGCCACAATACCGCCACCGACACCAATAGAAGTACCATTAGGAGTGAAAATAGCAGTGCGAATCACAATATTTAAATCTGCTGCACCATTTAGCCCTAAAAAGCCAATTGCACCGGAATAAATTCCACGGGATTCTTGCTCTAATTCATCGATAATTTTCATAGTTCTAATTTTCGGCGCACCTGTCATGGAACCACCAGGAAAAGCCATTTTAATACAATCAGTTACGGTCATATCTGCACGCAAATGTCCCCTAATTGTACTGACAAGTTGATGCACAGTGGCATAAGTTTCTACATCCATTAACTTGGGAACGTGAATACTACCGACTTCACAGACTAAGCCTAAATCGTTGCGTAACAAATCCACAATCATTAAATTTTCGGCGCGGTCTTTTTCGCTGTTACTTAGTTGTTCACGCAGGATTTGATCTTCTGTGGGGGTTTTTCCTCGTCTAGAAGTTCCTTTGATTGGCTTAGTTTCCACCCATCCAGCCCGGTCAATTCGTAAAAACCTTTCTGGAGATGAACAGGCGATCGCAATCTCACCAAAGCGCAGAAATGCTGAGTAAGGTGCTGGATTGACTCGGCGTAACTGACGATAAAATTCCAGTGGATCAGGAGTGTTATCTGTATAAAACTTATTAGTCAAACAAATTTGGTAACTCTCTCCCTCCTTAATTTCACTGAGACATTTATGAATATCATGAATGTAAGTTTCGTGAGAACGGCTGAGACGAAAAACTATTGGATCTTGACTACTTATTGGTTGAATAGGCGGAAGGGGCGCTAATGTACGCAGTTGTTTTTCTATGGACTCCAACCAAGCCTGTGCTACTGTCTTTTGATGGTTTGGAGTCAGACACAGGAGATATATACTCTGTTCTTGGTGATCAAAAACAATCATTTGATCAGCTAACAGAAACATTGCATCAGGAAGGGAGGCAGGATGGACTAACTCAGATCCACATTCAGCCTTAAGTTCATAGCCAAAATAACCCACAAACCCACAATTGAAATCAAAAGGTAGGTCATTAGATATACACTTTCTCTGATTAATTTCTCGTTTCAGATAATCAAAAATACTTTCTTGATGGCGTGTAACAATACCTGACTGAGTAACAGATATTTCTTGAGTTTGGGTAAAATATTCTACCAATAAGCTATTTAAACCCCCACTTCCTCCCATAAAGGAGAAACGAGAAAGACCAGATTCTACTAAACTGCTATCTAACCAAAAGGCGTGAGTATCTTTACCAAACAAATGCACAAACACCTGTTCTGCATTAGGATAGATATCTAATTTTTTACTACAAACTTGGTACTGAGAAGGGGAAGATTTCGGGGTGCGCGGTTGCGGTTGCAGGGGGGGAATTTTTTCCCTATTCCTAGCGACGCATTGAGGTTGCTTAATTGTCCTAGATTTACAGAATTGCTGCGTAATATTACGGAAGTTATCTAAAAGATTCCACCCATATTCTGTAGAGATTGATTCAGGATGAAACTGCACACCCCATAATGGTAAATGTCGATGACGCAGCGCCATTATTAGCCCGTCTTCAGTCCAAGCCAGTTTTTCTAAGCAGTTCGGTAACTCTTCTGCAACTATTAAGGAGTGGTAGCGGACAACAGAAAAGCCTTGAGGAATCCCCTGAAATAACTCGGAATTATTGTGATATATTTTACTCAATCGTCCGTGTCTAACTTCCGGTGCATGAGTAACAATTCCACCATATACATGGGCAATTCCTTGATGACCAAGACAAACTCCCAGTAGGGGTACATCGACATTTTGAATCACCTTTTGGCAGATACCGAAATCTTGAGTCTTTTCTGGGCGACCAGGGCCGGGAGAGATGACAACATTATCGAATGTGAGTTTAGTTACATCCTCCCAGTCAATTTGATCGTTACGAATTACTAGGGGAAGTTCTCCATTGACTCCGGCGATCATCTGATAAAGGTTAAATGTGTAGGAATCGTAGTTATCAATGATCAGCGATCGCACTTGATATTTCCTTTGTGAATTTCCCCCATCTGTACCTTAGAAAGGAATATCATCTGGGTCTGGTTCTTGCTCTGGGACTGGAGGATAACTGGTACGCTCAAAATTGGGTGCTGCTTGTGTAGGTACAAAGTTTGACGGTTGAGGCGCAACACTAACGGGGGTTGTTGGGGGGGTGGTGACTGAGGGGATTTGAACTTCTGGTTGTGAAGGTTGTGGGGGTGTAAAGGATGACGGAACTGTATTTCCTAAAGATTGAATCTGTTGTACGGTTAATTCAGCCCGTTTTTCTTTAAAACCTTCTTGACGGTCAACTGTGTGCATCCCTAACCGACCTACTAACAGGACGCGATCGCCTTGGTGGTAATTTTGCTGAATTTCTGTAGCCATATTCCCCCAGCCCACCACTTTTAAGGTAACTAACTGGTCTTCTGCGCGCTGAGAATTAGGAAACTGCACCAGCATTTCCGTGATGGCTAAGTTCTCGGCGGTATAGCGTAACTGTGGTTCTTGAATGATTTCTGCCATTAAAACGCAGCTATTCATTAAATCCTCCTGACTGTAAAAATACTGAGTGGGAAATAGGGATTTTTATTAGCTAAATTTTTGTAATTTGCCTGAATAAATTCCTGACAACACTTTCAGCTTGGGTCTTTTCTAGCATAAAAGCCAAGCGATCGCTTTGAACAGTATTTAGGATACTATTCGGCACATCGCCTGACTAAAACGAGCATTGATTTCTGCATGAGTAGTACAAGTATACCATTAGTAGCAGAAAAAATACTGCAAATTAACTTTTGACATGAACTGGAAAAATCCCCAAGCGAATCAACCGCCCTGGAAGGTCGCGGAAAAAGTTCACAGTGATTGACTATCAATAACGTTCATAAAATCTTCAGCATTGATAATCCGTCCAGAAAAATCATCTTTGATGCTGAGTAAATCGCGATCGCCTGTCACCAGATAATCCGCCTCACCGACCACAGCCAGAAGTAAAAAAGGCACATCAAATGGGTCACGACATTCAGGAATTATAGGCAACACATCAGGTATCGCCACAGCCTCACAAAACAGTATGTAATCCGATAGTAAATCTTCTTGTTCAATTGGCGTTAGCTGAAACTTTGGATAAGCCAACACTCGGATTAACTCAGTTGTTGTCGCTTTAGAAACCAGGGGAGTGAAGCGATTATTCTGCCATGCCAAACGAATTGTGGATACTCTGCCCCCAAAAACCAAGGCAGAGACTATAAGATTAGTATCAATTACAACGCGTAGTCCAACCGTCATGATTGACGCGCCCAAGCCACTGCATCAGCCACATCCTGCTCACTCAGCCCCAAATCCGCCAGCTTCGCCCGCACCGCATCCGCCCTCTGAATTTTTACAGGAGTCAGAATAATTTGCCCGTCCTGCACTTTGACCTCAAAATACTCAGCTTCCCCAATTTCACGGGTAATACTTTTAGGTAATGTTAGTTGATTCTTAGAAGTTAACTTAGCGAGCATGATAAACCTTCTAGCTGTTGCCAGAGAATGTAAGGATTCCTTACTTTATGATATACATTTCCCTGCTGAATTAATTGGAGAGGAGGAGCTTTATAGCACTACGCATAGACGTTAGGACATAAACTGATCATAAAAGTTAGACACCAAAAGGCTTTTACCCCACTCCCTACTCCCCAGCTTTAGCAGCTATTTTTTTCACTGTTCGTTGTCACAGGTAACATATATCATGGGCGCTGAATGTTCCGCTTTGTGGAATCAGCTATCCACTGCATACCATTACCCCAAATACCCGTGGCGCAAGTTGTCTTAGAGAATATCTATAAAAGTTTTCCCCAACGTAAGGGGGAAGGTGTCGCTTCTCCAACCGTTTCCAGCGATCGCTACAAAGGTGATCCAACTCCAGAAGCAGAGATTATTACTGTTTTACGGCGCATTAACTTAACGATCTCCGATGGTGAATTTATGGTGCTTGTCGGTCCTTCGGGTTGTGGTAAAAGCACTCTACTGCGTCTAATTGCGGGGTTAGAAACCATGACAGGAGGGAATATTACTGTAGGCGATCGCCTGATCAATGAGCTACCTCCCAAAGAACGAGACATTGCAATGGTGTTTCAAAATTACGCCCTCTATCCTCACATGACGGTGTACGACAACATCGCCTTTGGACTGCGCCGGCGGGAATTAGAAAATCGGGAAACTCAGGACTCTTCCCTTCCTGATTGGGCGGAAAATCTGCTGGTGGGTGTCACCAGAAAGTTACCTAAAGGACTGCGTTACATTTCTGACAAAGAAAGGGAAGTAGACCAGCAAGTAAGAAATGTGGCACAATTATTGCAAATGGAAACCTTGCTGAATCGCTTACCCAAACAGCTATCTGGGGGACAAAGACAACGGGTAGCATTAGGAAGAGCGATCGCCCGTGACCCCCAAGTATTTTTAATGGATGAACCCCTTTCTAACTTAGATGCGAAACTCCGCGCCGAAACCCGCGCCCAAATTGTCAAATTGCAACGTCAACTAGGAACCACGACGATTTACGTTACCCATGACCAAACGGAAGCCATGACAATGGGCGATCGCATAGCCATTATGAATCAAGGTCAAATTCAGCAAGTAGCATCCCCATTAGAACTTTACAACCGCCCTGCTAACCGCTTCGTCGCCGAATTTATTGGTTCACCACCGATGAATTTTATTCCTGTAACATTTCATGCACCGTTATTAATTACCCATAATAATTTCCGTCTCACCCTCCCAGAAACTTGGGAAACAGCGCTGCGAAAATACGATAAGCAAACCATTATTTTAGGTATGCGTCCAGAACATTTAATTGTAAGCGTACCTGCGACCAAAAATTTACCCGTCAAAGTAGACTTAGTAGAAAATCTGGGTAATGATTCTTTCCTAGCAGTGAGAATTTCCGATAGCTTGCGTGGCGAAGCCATACCAGAATCTCAAATTAGTCATACAGATAATTATCTGCAAGTGAGAATCCCACCAGATAGATTAGTAAGTGTCGGTGAGCAATTATGGTTATCATTAAATCCAGAGAAATTGCACTTTTTTGACCCTCAAACAGACTTAGCAATATTTCCTACAAATTAATATTAGTTATATATTTTATGCCTCGAGATTCAATTTTTTACAAACTGTTTCAACAATCGCCTAATCTGTTATTTCAACTAAGTAGGTCAACATAATTAAACATAAAAAATTGAGGATATAGATCCCCTACTTCTTAGAGAAGTCATTAATCTGGGTATTCCGTTTTTTTAATTTGAGCTACTTACTAGACCGGAAATATTCGTGGTATATCTGTAGCTAAGTTAGAAAACATCAGAAATTCGTCTACCCCACCCAGCCATGAACCAGGACTACTCCCGTAAAAATCACAGAGATCAACAACGTTCAAGGCGATAACAACCGCACAGTACAAGGAGACAATAATCAGGCTGTTCTTGGTGACAATAATCAAGTTACACAACAAAATCAAGTGGGTGAAGATACTGGAGAAGCGCTCACTAAAGAGGATATTGTCAAGTTACTGGCACAATTAGAAACTTTGATTCAAGATGCAGAATTACCAGCCGACACCAAAGAAGAAGTAATTGAAGATTTGAGCGCAGCTAAAAACGCAACTGATAAGGAAGAACCTAACAAAAAACGTGCGTTAGACCGTTTGGAAAGCATGACAAAAACCCTAGAAAAAACTACTAAAACTGTGGATTCTGGTAAGCAACTTTGGACAGTAGCCAAGCCAATTATTGTAAAAGTTGCTGGTTGGTTAGGTGCGGCGGCTGGTTCATCTCTATTGGGATTGTAGAACGTATTTCTCAGTCAGCAACCTGAAAACTTGGAACCGCTCCTTTTGATTTGGTTTCTATAAGTTGATGAAGGGCGGTAAATCCACCCCATAAGAGGATGTTTGAAAAGTTTTGGGCGAATATAATTCGCTACTACACAGGCAGGACGCGTAGCGGTTTCCCGTAGGGAAGTCAAGCGACCTGGACTAATGAAAAACTGGGATTTTTAACCCGCGCAGGCGGGTTTAGTTTGTATAGCCGCGACTTCTAGTCGCCAGGGTTGTAATAAATTAGACTTTTCAAACAACCTATAAAGATTCGCTAAATTTACACCTCGGCGGGTTGCTGTTCTTGTTGTCTTTCCACAAACGCCTGAACACGGGTGCGGTAGTTTCTCAAAGTTTCATCAACCCAATCACGATCATTACTATTCGCATATAAATGTACTAAAGGTTCACTAGCATCAGGTAAAACTAATAGCCAACTATCATCATAAGGTTGGCAAATTTTCACCCCATCAATTAACTCTAAATTTTGGGCTGGGTGTGTTTCGACTAAATAACGCATTAGCGCCCCTTTAGCAGTCCAAGGACAGCGAACTGTATAGGTTTTGTGAACTACACGGGGTAATTCTGCACGGGCTGTAGCAAGCGATCGCTCTTGAATAGTTAACATCTCAATTAACTTCGCAATGCAGAACATCGAATCAAAGCCTGGATGCAGATGGGGGAAAATAAAACCAGTTTCACCACTACCGCCTAACACCACATTGGGATTTTTCTGACAAGCCTCCATCAAAGCGGTTGGATTGGCTTTAGTGCGAATTACCCGACCATCATGACGACGGGCGACTTGTTCCACAGCACTAGAAGCATGAACCGGGACAACAACCGTCCCTCTGGGGTTAGATGTTAAAATCATGTCTACCATCAATGCTGTCAAAATTTCCCCCCGAATCGGAAAGCCTGACTCATCAACTAAAATCAGTTGTTCCCCATTAGCCGATACTTGCACGCCAAAGTTAGCTTTCAACGCCTCCACAACATGACCTAACTGAGTCAGCAGTGCTTCCCGATCAGTCACTGACATCGCCGCTTTATTCACACTCGCATTCAGCACCACCGCATCAGCGCCAAATTTGTCTAACATCATGGGTAAAACTGCGCCAGATACCGCATAAACATAGTCAATTACGACTTTTGCCCGACTGTTGCGGAGAGTATCTACATTTAACAACTTTTCAAAGGCTGTACAATAGCGTTCCATGACTTGACTGGGATAAGCCACATCGCCAATTTCATGAATTTGCGATCGCCGCATATCTTCTTTAAAATAAGCTCCTTCAATTTTTTTCTCCACAGCTTTAGTGATATTAATCCCCTTAGCATCCATAAATTCAATCAGGATATAATCAGGGCGATCCGGGTGTACCCGCACATGAATCCCACCAGCCACGGACATTGTAGGTATGACTGTACGCGCTATAGGAATAGCTGTTGCATCAAGGTTTTGAATATCAACACCGACAGACATTAAACCAGCAACTAACGAGCGAGTCACCATGCGGGAAACGTTACGCTGGTCACGGGAAACTGTAACTTTACAACCTGGTTTCAAGGTGGAACCATAAGCAGATCCCAACTTAACGGCAAATTCTGGAGAGATATCAATATTCGCTAAACCTTGGACACCACGTTGTCCAAATAAGTTTCTTTGAGCAGTATTACCCCAAATCAAGTTAATATTTAAAATCGCCCCCGATTCAATCTTTTTACTCGGCCAAACCCGCACATTTGGGCTAATTTGGGCTTCTTCGCCAATAGTAGACAGGGAACCCACCACAGCCGCTTCTAATACATGAGCGCGACGGTCTACACGCGTCCCACGAGAAATGACGCAAGCGCTCAGATGTGCTTCATCGCCAATAATTGACCCATTCCACAAAATTGGTCGCTTCAGATTAGCATCAGCCCCAATGGTGACATTATCCCCAATAATGGTTCCCGCCTCAATCTGAACTCTCGCCCCAATGCGACAATTGTCACCAATTATGGCTGGAGATTCAATACTGGCTGTAGGGGCGATAAAAGTATTTTGTCCTATCCACAAATTCGGCGAAACTTCTTTATAAGCAAAGTCAAGTTGAACTTTCCGATCTAAGGCATCATACTGAGCTTCACGATAGGCATCTAAGTGACCGACATCACACCAGTAACCTTGGGCAATATAACCATACAGGGCTTCGCCTTTTTCCAACATCAGGGGAAATAAGTCTTTGGAGAAGTCGCTTTCAGTGTTGGATGGCAGATAATCTAATACTTCTGGTTCGAGAATGTAAATACCAGTGTTGACGGTATCGGAAAAAATTTCACTGCTAGAGGGTTTTTCTAAAAAGCGATTAATATGTCCTTGTTCATCGGTAATTACTACCCCAAATTCCACCGGGTTAGGAACTCTGGTTAAAACTAAAGTTGCTTTGGCTTGTTTTTGTTTATGAAAGGCGATCGCCGCCGTCAGGTCAAAATCTGTGATACTATCACCGCTAATCACTAAAAACGTTTCATCCAGCAGTTCCGCAATATTTTTCACACAACCTGCTGTACCTAAAGGCTGATCTTCTTCTACAGCATAGGTAATCTGAACCCCAAAATCGCTACCATCCTGAAAATAATCTCGCAGGACATCTGGTAAATAATGCAATGTAGCAATAACTTCTGTGATTTGATGCCGCTTGAGCAAATTGATGATATGTTCAGCAATCGGCCGATTCAGAATAGGAACCATCGGTTTGGGCAGATCACAAGTTAACGGGCGCAGTCGTGTTCCCGAACCCCCTGCCATCAGTACTGCACGCATAAATTCTCCTTAGCTATTTGCAGCTTTTGCTGCTTACATACCCTTGAGAGTGTGTTGTATATTCTTTCTTTAGTGTCCTATGGATATTGGTATTTAAGTAACTTTCCTAAGAAGCATCTGCTGAGAAATAAGCAAATCTACTCATCACTTTAACCTGTCTGTTCAGAGACAATCAAGATAGAAAACCATCTCCCAATCAGCTATGTTACTAATATTACCTTTAGTTTGCGTAACACCTGCAAGTGTCAAAAGAATTAGAGATTTTGCACTTTTAACATTCTAGGTGCTGCATAATGTCAATAGTATGGTAATGCTTAACTTAAATTATCTCAGGTACAAAGGGAGTCGAGAAAAATGATGAATTTACTTATTATTGGTGTAATTGTGGTCTATTTAGGTGGTGCTTGGAAGTTATGGACTGGGTTTCACCGAACTAACTTTAGTCAAACCTTTGCTAATCGAGTCGGTTTATCATTGCTTTGGCCTGTTCTATTAATTGCAAATAAATCATATCGACGCAATTTTCAACGGGCTTTAAAAGGCTAGTATCGCCATCAGGTAAAAAGTCAAAAATTGATTTTTCAAAATCTGTTTATTTACGCCCACTCGTACTAAAGTGAAAATTGCATAGGGCTGAGGTCATCGGAAAATAGCCATGAAATTTAACTGGAACTAATACTTCTGAGTTTGTAGTCACACAAATCAGACTTGAGAAATTTAAATTATGGTTCGTCCTGTTGTAGCGATCGCGATCGCTAGTTTCATCGGTATTATCTCTCTCAGTACCTTAGCCCAACAACGCCACATCCCCACATCTGCAAAAAAAGGGGATGATATTTCCCCAACCCAACAACGTCAGATCCCCACACCTCAACAAGAAGGAGACTATAATTCAGCCATCACCAAATTTCCTGATGGTAGTCAATCTGTATTATTGTCCTGGTTCACTAATATTCCTAATGGTAAACTAAACTGTCATAATACTGCCGGAATAAATCAGCCAGTTATCCACGAATTTGAACCCAATCAACTACTCCAACCTGATGCAGGTGAAAATATTCAACAATTCAGGAAAAAATCAGGGTAATTGTTTTGTCAGAGCCAATCGCCAGTTCATCGAACCCAATTCTTTGGAATAAAAATTATTAGTAGGTGATTAGTTACCCTACTAATAATTGTAAATTGGCTAGGTAGAAAACCTATCTGAAAATTGGTAATTCATTTGCAAAAATGCAGATATAGATAGTCAACTTGGGAATTTTTATGTCATCTACAATCCACAATTCACTGAGAAATTGCCAATCACAACTTATTTTCTGTTATTCAAAATGTGAATAGCTGCACCAGCCGCAGCACCATCCACCGCATCACCTAAAGGCTCATTGCAACGTCCGCCAGTAATTGCACCTGTCAGACTACCAGCAACCGCACCCACTCCAGTATCTTGAGCTAAATTACGATTATTGCGATTGCGTCTATTACTATTAGCCGCATTCACCGCAGCACCAGCCGCAGCACCTTTCACAGCATTATTTAGCAAAGAGCCACATCCTCTGACAGCACCAGATGCAGCACCAGCAGCAGCGCCAGTACCGACATCTCTAAGCAACTCACTAGCAGCAGCCGATTGAGCCGGAACTAAACTCACACCAGTCAAACTTGCAGCCATGAGGCCGGGTAAAAGTGTCCGTTTTAAGATGTTCTTCATGTTAATACCTTGTTAAGCAATTAAACGTTTTTCAGATGCAGATGCAACTAATCTTATTATGATGGTTACATCCACAAAATCCACCGCGCATCTACTGGAAGCTAGAATTTAAGATGTAACTTTCTATCTTGAGACTGATTTGTATAAAACATGAAACATCCAGCTTTTAGTTCCTATCATTTAAAAAGCCTGAATCCACTCTTTGATACAATACTCAGTCCAGATGCCATTTTTCCAATAGGGGTCATTTTCCACTAACTGGTTGACAGTCGCTTCGTCTTCCGCTTCGTAAATTCCAAAAACTTTGGTACTATCCTTTGTGGGACCAAGAGTAATCAATACACCTGATTCTTTCTGTTTTGCTAATCCGTCTAAATGCTCTTGACGATAGGGAACGCGTTTTTCCAGAACGTTTTCACAATAACTTCCCCACATAATGTATTTCGGCATGATTCCTTGTTTCTCCTCTTGATATCTGCCAAGAGTTTAGTATATCCCGTGTTCAAACCAGATTTTAATTTAAAGCTACTTAAGACGCTAAGTTTCTCGTTAGCCATAGCAGGGGGATTACCCTGTAGGAAGCCACAAAGCATCTACGTTTGCATAGTAGCGTAAAGCTTACGGGAGTGAAAAACTCTACTGTTATATTCGCCCCAAACTTCTAAAATATCCGAGAAGGCTTAGTCAACAGTTGAGTAACATATTTTCAATAAATAATTTTGCCTAAGCAATCTTTAATAATATCAACAATTATTAGAAAATCCATAAAATCATCAGCTTGTTTCCTTTCTTTACATATCCAATGGCAAAATTTCATTTTTTGAAATTCTTGAATTTGATTTTCTTCTCCATAATCTCCCTTTTTAGTTTTTTGCGAATAAAACCTTTCTATAAATAAAGAATCACAAAATAGGTTTTCAATTCCTTTTTTGACTTTCCGATGCTCCTGTTTAGGTATTTTTCTAATTTTTAATTTACCGTGATCTTCATTCGGTTTGTTGGTATCACAATCATAGAGAAGTAATACTTTTCTGGTTAAGAGTTGAGGTTTGGAAAGCAGAACATCTCTTGTATTATTCAAACCATTATTACCAGTATTAATACTTTTGCCTTTGCCTATAGAAGCTCCTACCCATTCAATATCAACTTGTTGCAAAATTTCTGTTTCTCCTAGTAATTCCAAGGCTGTTTTAATATAAATTTCATCAGTCTCTCCTTCTGTTAAAACTAGAGGTTTATTACCCTTTTCTAGAGTAGATTTTACTTCATGTTTAAATAAGTTTTTTTGTTTAAAATAGTTAAAAAACATTCCTTGCCCATGTTCAGACATTAGATAACTACAGTAATCTTCCCAAACTTGAACTGACCAATGATTTATGCTTTCTCGAAGATAGTTATAATTAAAATGATCCTGACCATAACGCTCATATAAAAAATATTTAGGATAACTTACTTCTGTATGAGCAGGTATATTATGCTGTGCCATTATTTTTAATAAACTAATTCCCTCAGCCTCCCACATTCTAAGGTGTTGAATTACATAGGATAAATGAGAGTGATTGGATGCGTCTGCGACAACAATAATACAAAAGCCTAAGTATAGCGGGTTGTTATGTTCTCCATTAAAATAACCTTTTTGAAAGGCATTAATAATACCCTGTGCTTGATTGTCTTCTAAAACATTATCAATCCACCAAATAGGAATTTTTTTTTCATCATCAAATCCATAACCACACATCACCCAAAAACTACCCACAATATTTTGATGATACTCTTCAAGTAATACTATTGCTCTTTGACAACTAGTTATGCCAATTCTAGGTAAATGCACTGTCATGTTGAAAATTTCTAGTAAAAAACAGAAGGGAAGATAAATATTATAATATATACTCTTCATTAATATATATTTGACATCAAATACCATGATTTTTAGCGTGATCGCTGATTTTTGAGAGACTGTTTTGATTATTAAGCGATTGCGACCACCACTCCTTAAGAAGACCACACTTTTATAAAGTGGTAAATTTGAACTTAGGGAAATATTTGTATTCAGCGCCGCATTGAAGAATAATTCCCAGGTTGATCAATTCCTGGGAATTATAGAAAAATCTAATTAATTAACTTCTCAGGTTAACGCCGAATTTCTCCACTAAAGCCTCACGGACTTTATTGTGTACAGGTTCCACTTCTGCATCAGTGAGAGTGCGATCGCTTGACCGATAAATTAAGCGAAATGCTAAACTACGTTGTCCTTCTGGTACGTTTTCACCACGATATTCATCAAACAATTCCACAGATTCCAGCAGTCCCTTTCCAGCTTTATTAATGGATTTTTCAATGTCAGCTACCGAGATTTTCACAGGAGCGAAAAAGGCAATATCCCGATCACTGGCTGGATAGGTAGAATAAGCATGGAATTTGGGAACCATAACTTCATCTTGATCAAGTGCATCTAACAGCACATTTAGATCAAGTTGGAACACATATACAGAAGCCGGTAAACCTTTATCTTGTCTCAGTTGGGGATGAAGTTGTCCAAAAATACCCAGTCTGTTACCACCCAGCCACAAAGAAGCCGTGCGTCCTGGATGTAAACGCTGATCTCGACAATCTGGTTGATATTCTACCTTTAAGTTAAGTTGCTCAAAGACGCTTTCTAAAATACCTTTAGCATCAAACCAAGTCATCGGGTTTTCACTGCTACCTTTTGACCATTTGCCTATTGATGTGTCGCCCCCCATAATACCAGCGATCGCATCAGTTTCTTGCAAACCATCTTCCTCTTGCCAGAAAATCCGCCCCAAATCAAAACCATTCAGAGAACCATTTCCCTGCTCCAAATTGTATTGAAAAGCATCAATCAAACCAGAGATCAAATCAGTTCGCAGAGCCGAATATTCCAAAAATAGCGGATTATTCAAAACTACCTGGCGATCATTCCCAGGTTTCACCAAAGAATAATGAATCACCTCCGTCAATCCTTCCGCTCTCAAAACAGCCCTAACCTTGCGGATTAACTCCTGTTCTAAAGATAAATATCCAGCCTCAGACTTCTCTGGTAAAGTATCGCAAAAATTGTCATAACCATAGAGACGGGCTAACTCTTCAATCAAATCAATTTCCCGTTCTAAATCCCGGTAACGATAGGGTGGAACTGTCACCGTCCAAGTTCCCTCTCCAGTCAGAGTTAAATCACAACCCAAAGCCAAAAGAATCCGCTCAACATCTGCTTCAGTTATTTCCCCTGTATCCTCACCCAAATCCACAGGCCCCAGCACCTGATTAACCTGATCTAAACGCAGGGAAATAGAACGACTCCAAGTAGATGGATCGGGGCGAGTATCAGCAATTTCCTGTTGTACAATTACCCCCTCAGCCAATTCACTAATCAGAGATAAAGCGCGGTTACAAGCTATTTCCAACTCAGCCCGATTTACTCCCCGTTCATATCTCCCAGAAGCCTCACTTCTTAAACCCACACTGCGGGAAGAACGACGAATAGCCACAGAATCAAATAATGCTGCTTCTAAAACAATGCTGTGAGTAGCATCATGGACTTCAGTTTCTTCTCCACCCATCACACCCGCCAGTGCGACTGGGGTATCATTAGCAGTAATTAACAAATTTTGAGTTGACAAATTGCGCGTTTGTCCATCCAGAGTTTTCAAAGATTCCCCAGAATTAGCGAAGCGAACCCCAACAGTTAAACCTTCACTACCAGCCACAGATTCTAAACGGTCTTTGTCAAAAGCGTGTAGTGGTTGTCCCCATTCCCATAGAACATAGTTAGTAATATCCACCACATTATTTATTGGTCGCACCCCAGCAGCACGTAAACGCTGTTGCAACCATTCTGGAGAAGGAGCTATTTTCACCTTTTCAATCACTGTGCCAATATAAGCCGGACAAGCTTGCTGCTCCTCAATTTTTAATCCTAAATTACTCCCACCTGGGGAAACCGATGTTGTCGTAAGTTCCGGGATACTTAACTTACCACCAGTCAAAGCTGCAACTTCCCGTGCTACCCCCACCATACAGAGAGCATCAGCCCGGTTAGCCGTTGCAGTTACATCTAAAATTACATCATTTAAACCTAATAACGGGCGCACATCACTACCCAGGGGCAGATTTTCCTGAGTAAAAATATGAATACCATCAATATCAGTAGGTAAACCTAATTCCTTTAAAGAACAAATCATCCCTTGAGATGGCACACCCCGTAGCTTTGCCGGTTTAATTTTTAAATCGATATTGGGTAAATAAGTACCTGTGGTGGCTACTGGAACATAAATATCCGCTTTGACATTAGGCGCACCACAGACAATATTTAAAGTCTCAGATGCACCGATATCCACTTGACAAACACTTAATTTATCAGCATTCGGGTGGGGTTGACGTTCAACCACTTTTCCCACAACTACACCATTAGCCCAAGTGTGGCGATCTTCAATATCTTCCACCTCAAACCCTGCCATTGTCAGAGTTTCGGCTAATTCTTCTGGAGTAAGTTTAATTTCTACTAGTTCCCGTAGCCAATTTAAAGAAATACGCATGGAGTATGTTTGCTTATTGAAATAATGAACTGATGCCTGATTAGTGATAATAATCTAGAAACACCTTTAACTAAAGCAATATTGGAGATTTATCTCTTGTCCATAAAATTTAGCAAAAATCTGGGTTTTAAACCCCCTCTTTCTACGAAGGCTTTTCTGTGACGGGAAAAATGTTGATTGAAAATTCCGAATATCTTATACATAAACAATGGATGAGACGGGCTTTAGAACTGGCAAAAATTGCTGGAGATGCAGGTGAAGTCCCGGTTGGTGCTGTAATTATTGATGCTCATGGCAATTTAATTGCTGAGGGGGAAAACCGAAAAGAACGTGACCAAGATCCCACAGCCCATGCAGAAATAATTGCCCTGAGAGCCGCTAGTCAAAGTTTACACAATTGGCGGTTAAATCAATGCACTCTCTACGTGACTTTAGAACCGTGTCCTATGTGTGCAGGTGCTATTGTGCAAGCTCGTTTAGGAATGCTGGTCTATGGAGTGGACGATACTAAAACTGGCGCAGTTCGTACTGTTACTAACATCCCTGATGGCGCTGCTTCTAATCATCGCCTAAGAGTTATGGGAGGGGTTTTAGAATCAATTTGTCGTGAACAATTACAAACTTGGTTTGTGCAACGTCGTCAGAAAAATCACAGACAGAGATAAAACTGTCCAGTACCTCTAACACAATTTACTCAAGAAAAACTACGGTGTAATTAATCAAGGGTTAGTTATATTTTACGCGACAAACAGCAGCTACCATCATTATGGAAATTTATACTTGCGATCAAACTTGCCAAGAAACACCACGTAGTAAAAGCAGAAATGCTAAAACATCTGATACCAATTCGCGGGTATCTCCTTGGTTAAGTCCATTATTATATTTATTAGGTCGGCATTTTCTGTTACCTTTGTTTTTTCGAGACATTGAAATCACTGGACAAGAAAATATTCCTTTAACTGGCCCTGTGATTTTAGCTCCTACCCATCGTTCCCGTTGGGATTCATTAGTTTTACCCTATGGGACTGGACGCTGTGTGACGGGGCGAGATTTGAGATTTATGGTATCTAGTAATGAGTGTCAGGGACTGCAAGGGTGGTTAGTGAGAAGTATGGGAGGGTTTCCTGTAGATCCTCAAAATCCAGCTATTACTGCTCTGCGTCATGCTGTGGAATTATTGAAACAAGAACAAATATTAGTTATTTATCCTGAAGGTAATATTTATCGGGATGGTAAAGTTCATCGGTTAAAACCAGGAATTGCTCGTTTGTCTTTGAGTGCGGAATTGAATCAGCCAGGATTAGATATCAAAATTCTGCCTGTAAGTATTAACTATAGTCAGCCTTATCCTCAGTGGGGTACAGGGGTAAAAATGTCTATTGGTAAGCCGCTAAATGTCTTGGATTACTGTCAAGGTAAAATCAAGGAAAATGCTCAAAATCTCACATCAGATTTAGAATTAGTCCTACAGCAATTAAGTGAATAATTGGCGTGGGAAGTCGGCAAAATAAATTATTTTCTAGTGACCTATGACTAATGACCAGCTATTGAGTTTTCCTACGTCTTGGGGTGAGTGGTCTATTAGCCATAATTGCCAATTTCCTCTAACTGAAAGACCAAGTAATTGTTTAAGTCCGGGATGGGAAACAATTGTATATGTTGTTTGTAAATTAGTCCGAGAACCTAATGTGCGGTTTTGTAATAATACCCGTTGATTGTTCGGAGCTATTAAATAGATTTCTAAATCTCCTAAAAAATCATGGGTGATATTAACTGTGACTTGAATATCTTTAATACTGCTGGATTCGGTGATGGCGATCGCACTGGTGATACCTTGGAGATAATTATCTGGAATATTTAACTCACGGGTATTCTCTCCCCGGACGTATTCACTAGCAAAGGATGCAGAATTAGCGAGTTTTCGGGCTGCTTGTACGGCTTTGGCTGCATTCACTTTCCCATAACCAAACCATTGAGAATGTCCATTACTGTTATAAGTACCTTCTCGCATCCCCAATTGGGGGTCAGGGTCAGAATCGATAATTTTATCCGCAGTTTCTTCCAGAATCGATTTCACCTGTTGGGCGGTTAAGTTGGGATTGGCTGATAAAACTAAGGCCGCCACACCTGCGACTATGGGGGTAGCGCTAGAAGTACCACCGAAATTATTGGTAAAATCACCAGGATCGAAACCTGCTGCGCCTACTTGATCAATAGTTACAATTGTTCTTCCTGGAAGAGTAGATGCGATCGCCGGTTGGGTATTGAGAAAACCTCTACCCTGAAAGGTTAATCCCGGTGCAGCATTGTTACTCGGCGCACACACAGCAATATTAATTCCCCAGTTACTGTAAGCCGCCTTCTTATTTAAACTAGTGCAAGCCGCCACTGCAATCACATCTGGATGTAGAGGAAATCCACTTAACCAATCCGTATTACCTTGTAACAGATTTTCCGGCCAATTCCGTTCATTTACAGTCCCCCGAATAGGACGATTAGCATTTCCCGCCGCAAACAGCACCACGCAACCCTTACCATTCCTGCCCGTAGTCGCAGCGCGATTAATTACCACCCGTTGACGCAATGATAAGGGAAAATAGACAGCAGAAGCTCCCCAACTGCAAGAAATTATACTGGCTCCCTGATCCATTGCCCAATTAAACATCGCCTCAATGGATTCATCATCTAAAAAACCAGTGCTACGAATTGGCATTAATGCACAACCAGGAGCCACCCCCACAATTCCCGTACCATTTTCTTCGGCGATCGCCAAACCAGCACAAGCCGTCCCATGACTAGTTTCTCTGTCACCAGGAGTCGGTAAAAAACCATCATTCCTTAAATCCCTGGGAGCAACAATTTTCCCCATCCCCTGCAAATCTGGATGCTGCAAATCAAAAGAATCATCCACCACAGCCACCACCACAGACCGCACACCACGAGTGATATCCCAAGCCTGTTCTACAGAAATATGAGAACCAGCTACCAACTGATTACCGCCATTGTGGTGTAGATACCACTGCTGAGGATACATAGGATCATTGGGTCTGTAATGTAACTCACTTTTTACCAGGATATTCGGTTCAGCAACCAACACCGCCGACAAACCCTGCAACTGATTAGTAATTTTCAGAGGATTTGCTGTAGCTGCTTTACCGACTAAAAATACAAAAGTATTAGCCACACCCAACACAGGTTTATGTTTCACCAAGCCAAAACGAGAGGCGATCGCCTCAATCGTGGTAGCATCTATCCCTGAAGCAAACTGTACAGTCACTTGGTCATTTAAATAAACCAACGTTCCCGGATGATCTTGAATCCGGTAAACATGACCAGCAAAAGCCACATTTTCCGCAGCTCGTGCTGCCAACATCGCCGCCTCTAACTGCTGTGGTAAAACCGTAAAAATTTCCAAATCTGCTTGGGGAATACTACCTTGCCAAACCGCCCCACTCACCTGAGATAATTGTTGAGAATTAAAATTCCCTGTGGGACGGACAGTAAAGCGGTCTAAAACCTTATCTAAAACTAATTCTTCCCCACCCCGTTGTAAAACCATTCCCCAACTGCTAGTGGGTACACCACCTGGGGAAAAATTTGAGTAATTAGCGTCATCATTCATAAGCTAGAAAAAGCTGTTAAATAGGTTCTATTTTTAGAATACAGAAGCAATGGGAACTCTATTAAACCGATATTGAGTCTAAATCAGAACAAGCTCAGTATCTAACTTTGTGTTCTCAAAGGCAAAAACAGAGTTAAGATACCCGAAGTTTGCATTGCTTTTTTACATAATTCCAACACTCATTGAACCCATGAAATCTGCCGCCGTTCCTCCTTTTATTCGGCTTACCTCCTTATCATTTATCGCAGTTATCAGCCTGCTATCACCTGTAAACGCTGAGATACAAAAGCTACCCAGTCTTTATAGTCAAGTACAAATAGTTGAACCCAACGATCCCAACACACTCCGTCCTACAGCCCAGAATAATAGTATTTTGAGTATGGAGGGAGGCCAACGGTTGATGCAAGAAGCAGAACAAGCCATTTCTGCCCAAAATTACCCTCTAGCTACTCAAAAACTCCAAGAAGCACGCCAAGTTTATAATCAACTATCTAATTTCTATCAGGAATTAAACTCAAGCTTTACCGGAATAGATAATCGAGTTTCCGATTCCCAGCGCCAAAAAGCCCTAGAAACAGCCCAGAAGCGAGACGAAGCCACCTTTCAGTTAGCCCTGGTACATCGGGCGCAAAATCAGCCGGAATTAGCCGTCCCCTTGTTAATTCAGATTATTAAAAGTCAAAACCCCACACGGGAATTAGGCACGAAAGCCTATCAGCAGTTATTTGAATTGGGTTTTGTAGATGCACCCTTTCCCAGATCAAGCACTAGTTCATCCCCAAATCGCTAAGTTCTGCCCATTTAGAACGGTAAGAGTCACTAGGGACAGTTAGCCTTTGGGTAGAACTGGAAACTCGGACAAGGTGTTTTTGCCCTACAATATTAGATGAGAGTAATGAGAAATTCCCCATCTGCATAACTGGTGGGGTGCTGGTGAATAATAGAAAAGTAAATTTTTTCAGGAATTGCGATGATTAATCCGCAGCAAGTTGAGGCAATGATCAAGGCGGAACTGCCTGATGCTCAAATTCAGGTGCAAGACTTGACTGGTGGCGGCGACCACTACCAAGTAACAGTAGTTTCATCGCAGTTTGCCGATAAGGGACTGGTACAACAACACCAGTTGATTTATGGTGCTTTGCGACAAGCTATGTCAACTGAAGCAATTCATGCCTTGGCACTCAAAACCTATACCCCCGAAGCATGGCAAGCAACAGCAGCTTCTTAACATCAAAACTGACTCTTGACATTTGGCTATTAGCAACAGAGGAAACAAAAAATCCATGACTCCAGAAACCAAAGCAAAAATCGATAATTTAGTACAACAAAACAAAATCATGGTGTTCATGAAGGGCAACAAGTTGATGCCTCAGTGCGGTTTCTCTAACAACGTTGTCCAGATTCTCAATACGTTGGCAGTTCCTTTTGAAACAGTTGACGTGCTTTCAGACCCAGAAATCCGTCAGGGGATTAAGGAATATTCCAACTGGCCGACCATTCCCCAAGTCTATATTGACGGTCAATTTGTGGGCGGTTCTGATATCCTCATTGAACTGTACCAAAAAGGTGAATTACAGCAAGTTGTAGAAGTAGCACTAGCTTCGTAATATCCCCACAGCAGTAACCATTTATTTTGCTGCTGAATTTGTGCTTTATGCTCTCAATAAATATTTATAGTCACTGCCTTTGAAAATTAGGGATATCATCACAGAACTCTATTTTTGAGGGCTTTTTTAAATAAATTGTTGGTAATTGGCTTGTTTGCCGTTCGCTACACCTGGGGAGGATGTCAGTTTTTACAGCTCTACAATAGAATGCCTAAGTGCCAGTTAACAACACAGAGAAAAATCATGCTGTACAAAGATACTATTCGAGAAAAGCAATTTTCAAAACTGGCAGCCCAGCGTGGAGTTTGCGTGTCTATATTTCTCCCGACCACTCCCTTGACCCAGGAAGCCCAAAATGATCGCATCGTGTTAAAAAACTTGACTAAAGATGCGATGGAGCAAGTACAAGCGATCGCCGATAAACGACAAGTACAGGTGATGACCGGCTATCTGGAAGAACTCCAAAAAGATGACAAATTTTGGCAATTCCAAGCTTATGGGTTGGGAATATTAGTTACGCCTGAATCAATTAAAACCTATCGTCTGGCTTATGCTGTAGAAGAGGCGGCAGAGGTGAGCGATCGCTTCTATCTCAAGCCTTTGATGTCCGCTTTGCAACCGATGTCGGCTTACGTACTAGCCATTTCTCAAAAGTCGGTCAAGTTTTATGAATTTACAGCCGCCCAAGAATTAGAATTAGTAGACGTTTCGGATTTGCCAGCCGATTTTAGCGCAGTCACGAAGGTAACATTACAGCGCGATCGCGCCCCATCAGGCAAACTCCAAGGAGATGAAGGGGCAGAAACATTGCAAAGACAGTTCTTACGAGCAGTAGAGATCGCTGTTCGCCCAGTAGTTAGCGGTAGCAATATGCCTCTGATTCTGGCAACGACCCAGGAATTTCAAGCCATGTATAAATCTCTGAATAGCTACGATATGCTAGCCGATCAAGGGGTTGATGGTAGCACGGAAGGCTTGCCAGAAGAAGAAATTAGAGAAGCTATTGCTCCCATTATCAAACAATTGCGTCAAGAACGCATTCAGCAGTGGGTTGACCTGTACTATCAGCGTCAAAACGAATCCCGATCAATCACGGATCTATCCACCATTGCCAAGCTTGCTACTCGTGGTCAAGTTAGTCATCTGCTGGTCGAAGTTGATGCCGTACAGTATGGCACTCTTTCCGATATGGGTGAAATTACACCTAGTGATACCCGCAGTGGCGAAACCTATGATTTGATCAATGAAATTGTGATTCGAGTCATAGACAACGGGGGTGAAGTCTTGGGAGTGCTTACAGAAGCAGAAGCTCCGCAGGAACTCAAGCCGATGGCAGCCATACTACGCTGGGTATAGCCAGCCATTAACAGGCATCTTGCCTGTTACACAAGAAAAATCAATTAAAATCCCCTCATAGGAGTTGGCAAAACCAAAATCGGACAGAGGGGATACTTGTATAAATAAAATATTTCCAAAACTTTACACTGCTAAACCCTTGACCAGGGCAAATGATATGCTACAATCATCAGCGTTGGTCTAATGGTTACTGTGAATAAATTACCAATTAAAAGGAATTAATAGTAATCAAGTTGTACCTCTGTTTGAGTTCTCACGAAATTAGAGGCATCGTACAGGTAGCGCCTGGCTTCTTCCTCTAAACGGTGAATCAGTATAGGTTCAATAGCGTTACTTTGTCGCAGTGCGGCTAGATACCCATCCAAATACATCCGCATATCGTCCGTCCGATAACCGCGATTCCATAGCTCGACGAAGGCATCGGTAACTCTTTGGTAATAGCGGATGGTTTGTGTGTCTTGGAGCATAACTGCTTTATTAGTCTCTGTAGAATGAGAATTGTAAACGATTCACGCCGAAATGTGAAGTGTGTTTTCACGTCCGTCGCTTCAATTCAAGGACAAAATATCTACCGTCGGCTAGATCCTCCCCCAGTTACAACGTAATCCCATCCTATTCTAGAAAATTTGGAATATGATACTTTGATCAGCTATTTTTATAATTCTTTTTGTCAAATGCCGATATATTTTTAACGGATAATTTGAGAAATTCCGAGAAAATGTCATCTGACTGGACAAAAAGCAAAAATATAGCTTTGGTAAATTTCACCCTGTTTACTTATATTTTGTCAGGTTAGGTACGTCCCCCTGCGGGAGGATGTTTAACCAACAAGAGGTTCTCATTAGTCTAACAAAAATTTAAGAATAAATTAAGTAATATGAGTAAATCACCTTTGACAAGGCATCAGCAAAGGATTTTCTGACTTTGATGATGATAGAATGTCCAATGAATTGGAATGGAAGTAACAATGACTACAAAACCTTGAGCATGACCTTGTTACTTTGAAATTCATCGACGCTAAGGGGTCTTGCCGCTGTGGGTTCGGTTTGTATTGAAATCGTTGAGGGAAATCCCCATTTAAGGTCGTTGCTAGGATGGCACTTACAACAGTTAGAATACCGTGTCCATCAAGCCGCCAGTATTTATCAAGCAAGGGAAGTGTTTTTGAGTCAACAACCAACACTGGTGATTCTGGATGCCGATTTGCCTGATGGTGATGGGATTGAGTTTTGCCGTTGGTTGCATGGTCAGCAACAGCCGTTAGTCTTGATGCTATCAGCACGTAGTAATGAGGCTGATATTGTCGCTGGTTTAAAGGCCGGGGCTGATGACTATCTCAGTAAACCTTTTGGAATGCAGGAGTTTTTGGCAAGAGTAGAGGTGCTAATTCGCCGCCGACGGACTCCCACTGCACCAGCTTATCTGGATTATGGCAGTTTGCAAATTGATTTGGTACAGCGCCGTGTCCGTTTTCAAGGGGAGTTTATTGATTTAACACCTCAAGAGTTTAGTTTACTCTATGTTTTAGCACAGGCTGGAGGAGCAGCCCTGAGTCGGTCAGAATTACTGCGTCGCGCTTGGCCTGATGCTATTGACAATCCGCGCACCATTGATACTCATGTTTTGTCTCTACGAAAAAAGGTAGAACTCGATCCTCGCCAACCTAGTTTGATTCAAACTATCCGGAATGTGGGATATCGATTTAACATGGAAAGTTTGAAGCCTAATGTTACTCAGCTACCAACTAAGTTAACTAAAGAAAGATTCACTCAACCCAGGTCTACGGTTAGCAGCCAAACTTCCTAATTAAATCCATTCTGCGGCTGCTTGGGTTTCTGCTTGTATTAAGCGTTCTTTTAAGTTAATCCAGTTGATTTCTGGGGCTGTTTCATCTGTGAATAACTGACCTTGCTGTAAATATAATAATCTGTTGCAGAACATCTGAGCTAAGTCAAGTTGGTTATTAATCATCAAAATTGTGGTTTGATGAGTTTGAGTCATCTGAGTTAAGATGTGCATAAGATTGGCGGCTGTGCCAGTATCCAAGGCTGATGTTGGCTCATCTAATAGTAAAACTTTGGGTTGGATAACTAATGCACGGGTGATGGCTACTAGTTGTTTCTGTCCTGTAGATAGCTGTAGTTCGGTTCTACTTAACCATTCACTAGGAATGTGCAGTTTTTCTATCCAATAATCTATTCTTTGTTGAATTGTCTGTGGGGGTAAGCCTCGTAAAATTAGCGGATATGCTAAGGCCTGCTGGACGGTTTTTCCTAACAGTTTTGATTCTTGTAATGCGAGGGTGATTACTTGGCGTAGCTGTAGGGTAGGAATTTGGCTATATTCCTGATTTTCTAGGTAAATTTTGCCTCTGGTAGGTTCACTTAGACGGTTGATGAGGCGTAGTAAGGAAGTTTTACCAGCACCAGATGGGCCGACAATGGCTACGCGATCGCCTGGAAATACTTCAAAGGATATATCCTGTAATATTGGGTATTCCTGAAGTTGTGGTTTCAGCTTGGCTGATAAGTTAATTTGTTCTAGCCTGATTTGGGCTGTTGTGGTTTGATTGTTCAATTTTTATGGAGAAACGAACCGCAAAGGACGCAAAGTACACAAAGGAAGAAGAAAGAAATGGTATGTTTGCTTAATTTAGGTCTGAGACATTCCTAATGCTGTGGTGATTGTCCAGGCATCTACTAATAATAATAATAGGGTGAATCCTAATAGGATGAAGTACATCCAGGGTTGGGCTAAGGTGCGAACGTCTGTGGTGTCGATGCCGGTTTTGGTTTCTACTATTTTTACTAGTCGAGAAAATCCGGCTACACGCATGGGTAATAGGTAGGCTTTGCCATCCTGACTGAGAAAATAATAAACTAATCCCCCTTGACCTGTGGAACGGGGTTTTAATTCTTTGATATCTAACCAGGGTAATGTCCAACCTTTACGAAAGAATTTAGGAACCCAGATGGGATAAGTTACTTGGATTCTTTGGTCGTCTACTATGACTCTTTCTGTCAACACCGCATATAAACCCACAAAGCCGATGCTGATTCCTATCCATAATAATTGTGGCTGGATGGGTGAGGCTGTGACTTGGGATAGAAAAGGTAGGGGGACTGTGAGTGCTATATATAAGCTCAGTAGTGTCACCCGAATTAAGGGAGATAGATGGAAGACTGAGGTTATGTTGGGGGTTGATGTTGCTGTCACGGCTAAATTACGGGGTGAATTTTTTAGTTAAGCAAAGCTGGAGTCGATGTTGGGGGGAATGTCTTGGATACGTCCAGGCCCAATGGCGTTGAGTGCTTCTCTGAGTGCAATATCCCCTGTGTATAAGGCGCGACCAACGATTACGCCTGTGACTCCTTGGGTTTCTAAGCCTAAGAGACTCAATAGGTCGGTGACGGAACTGACTCCGCCAGAGGCTATGATGGGAATGGATATTGTCGCTGCTAGTTCTCTGAGGGCTTCGAGGTTGGGGCCGATGAGTGTGCCATCACGATGGATATCTGTGTAGATGATGGCTGCTGCGCCAAGTTCTTGCATTTGTACGGCTAGTTGAGTGGCTAAGATTTCGGAGGTTTCTAACCAACCACGAGTGGCTACTAGTCCGTTACGGGCATCTATACCTATGATAATCTTTCCCGGAAATTCTTCACAGAGTGTTTGTACTAGTTGCGGTTGTTCTACGGCTATTGTACCGAGAATTGCCCACTGTACGCCTAAGTTAAATACTTGTTGAATGCTGGTGCGATCGCGTAATCCCCCACCAATTTCTATGGGTACTGTCACTGCTTCGGCGATCGCAGCAATTGCTTTTAAATTTACTACTTTCCCGGCTTTCGCACCATCTAAATCTACTAAATGTAATCTGGTAGCACCTTGGTCTACCCACTGTTTAGCTATGTCTACTGGGTTTTCGCTAAAAACTTGCGATCGCTCATAGTCTCCTTGATACAATCTGACACAGCGTCCTTCTAATAAGTCAATTGCTGGGATTACTTCCATTTTTTATTTATTCCCTTTACGACAAAAACTAAAAAAAGTCAACTCAAATAATTAAACATCTAAATTTATCCGCGTTTAATTTTTCATTTTTAACTCCCTAATAGCTTGGGCGAAACCCACCACCAGCAGAATGTTAGCAAAGGTTAAAAACATTTCTGCGCCCCCGTGTAACCAATCTACATCAGCCAAGGAAACGCCATAATTCAATTCGGCGTAAATGGCGGCGGGGATGGTAATGGCAACAAATACCAGAGTCCCATAAAATCCATAGAGGGCGATCCTGGGCATTTGGGGACTGCGGCTAATAAACCACAAGAAACCCAAGTAGGGAAATAAGGAAACTGCAAATAGGGTTTCTTTGGATATCATGACTTTGATTCGATAGGTTCAGGTTTAATCGTCTCAGTTGTGGTGTCTTCTGCTTTAGTGGAACGCCAAATGAATACCGCAGCTGCCCAAAGTGTAAAATTACCAATTAAGGTCATAGCAGCTTGCAGTGTTACCAACCATTCTAAAGATGCTGGATTATCGAAATAATGCCAGGTACAGGCACACATAGCACTAACTAAAGCTGGTAACATGGCCAAAGATAATCCCCACCATGTACGATTGCCAGTGAGTTCGCCATAAGTCCAAATTAACCAAATGGCAACAATCCACTCAATAACGCTAGAAACGTGAATAATCCAGGTGGGAATAGAAAGGGCGTGCATAAGTAATTTAAAATTCCAAATCCAAAATGGCAAAGATACGAGCGTTATTGTCTGGGTATTACGGTAAGGGTAATGGTGGTGATGAAGCTTTATTGGCAACGCTTTTGCAAATGCTACCATCTCATGTCACCCCTGTGGTGCTTTCTGGTAATCCAGAGGAAACGCGCGATCGCTATCATGTAGAAGCTCACGATCGCATGGCTATTTTACCTGTATTACGGGCTTTGCGTTCTTGCGATGTTTTCATCTGGGGCGGTGGGAGTTTAATTCAAGATGTCACCAGCACTATAAGTCCATTTTATTATGGCGGGTTGATGGTATTGGCTGAGAAAATGGGTTTAAAAACTGTAGCTTGGGCGCAAGGTATCGGCCCCTTAGTGCGTCCCCAAACTCGCTGGTTGGCACAGCACTCCTTCGGATATTGTAGCAAAGTTAGTGTGCGCGATCGCGTGAGTGCTGCTTTATTAGCGGATTGGCAAATTCCTTGTGTGCTTGCGCCTGACCCAGTGTGGGCTTTAAAAAGTCAGCCAGTACCAGAACTTGCAGATTTACCAACCCCCAGAGTAGCAGTGAATTTGAGAAATCATCCCCAACTGACAGAACATCGGTTAGCTAATTTCACCCGTGCTTTAGTAGACTTTCAGAAAGCGACCCAAGCCTTTATTTTGCTATTGCCATTTCAAAAAAGTGAAGATTTAGCGATCGCCCAAGCTATTCAACCCCAATTACCGGATGTCAGTAAAATCCTGATGCTAGAAGACCCGCAACTCTTAAAAGGTGTCTATCAGGGTGTAGAAATGGCAATTGGAATGCGTCTGCACAGTTTAATTATGGCTGCGGCTGAAGGTTGTCGTTGTTTTGCCCTCAGTTATGACCCCAAAGTTAATCGTTTAATGGAAGATTTACAAATGCCAGGATGGGATTTAGCGAGTTTACCAGATGACTCCAATCTCATTAGCAAGACTTGGCTGGAACACTATGTTAATGGAAACCCCCTATCATCTGACCAAATTCAGTCTTTAGTAAATCGCGCCTTCTTGCACAAAGATATTTTAAATAATTTGGCTCTTAGTAAAGACTAGGACGTGTTCTTCTCCCGCACACCTCCCACACTTCCCACACCTCCCACACCTCCCACACTCCCCATACACTCCCTTGGTGTCCCCGTTCACGATATTCTAGATTTAGTATTTGCGCTAGTTTGAGAGAAGGAAAAATGATTTTAGTATTTCAGTTCGCTTTGATATCTCTAGTTCTCACATCTTTTGTTTTGGTAGTAGGGGTTCCTGTTGCCTATGCTACCCCA
Source organism: Nodularia chucula CCY0103 (assembly GCF_963923915.1). Lineage (NCBI taxonomy): Bacteria > Bacillati > Cyanobacteriota > Cyanophyceae > Nostocales > Nodulariaceae > Nodularia > Nodularia chucula. The sequence goes on from NZ_CAWUOL010000007.1 coordinate 40,170, forward strand.
CAAAATTGGGTGGAATCGAAAAAACTGCTCTGGCTTGGTTCTGGAGTGTGGATTGCTTTGGTGCTATTAGTCGGTGTATTAAACTTTTTTGTAGTTTAAGCGATCGCATTCTGCGAAAATAGCATAATTACGGAGCAGGAGAGCCAGAACAGGGTTTTTTGATTTTCTTGTTCTATTCACTTAAATGTACTCTTCTGCTCTTCAGCATCTAAATTAAGAAATGTATATTGGTCAGAAAAGTATAGTTGATTAAGAGGCAGTCATGGCAGTTTTTGAGGGGACTTTTGCTCAAACGGAACCTTTGCACTTAGCAGTGGTTATCGGTCGGTTTAATGACCTAGTTACGGGGAAACTGCTAGAGGGTTGTCAAGATTGCTTGAAACGCCACGGCGTAGATCCAGACCCCCACGGGAGTCAGGTAGACTATGTTTGGGTTCCTGGATGTTTTGAAGTGCCTTTGGTAGCCCGCCAACTAGCCCTTTCCCGTCGTTATGATGCAGTAATTTGTCTGGGTGCGGTGATTAAAGGACAAACGCCCCATTTTGATTATGTATCGGCTGAAGTTTCTAAAGGCATTGCTGCCGCTAGCTTTCAAACTGGTGTGCCGGTGATTTTTGGCATTTTGACAGTGGATACCATGCAGCAAGCCTTAGAACGGGCAGGGATTAAAGGTAATCATGGTTGGGATTATGCCATGAACGCCCTAGAAATGGCTAGCCTGATGCGACAGTTACGCTCTAACCTCAGCGAGTCATATACTCGCAACGCCCAAGCTTTGCCAGCATCTTTTGCAGATACAAAAGTAGGTAATTTCTCCTCGGAGCCAGAAGAACTAGGGTGAGGCTACTGCTATGTGCTGAGTTATTGACTCAGCACTTTAAATTAGGGGTTGACAAATGAAAATATATCTGAGAAGATAGATACATCATGGAAATCGCGGGTATAGCTCAGTGGTAGAGCGTCACCTTGCCAAGGTGAATGTCGCGCGTTCGAATCGCGTTACCCGCTTTCAAAAAGTTTAAAGTCCAAGTTAAAACGAACTCTAAGAGTTAACAGCTTGACTATAATTTTTTAGGGTGTAGCCAATTTGAGCTAAATGGGTGTATTACACTGGATTTAATCTGGTGATTAAATATAATCAGGCAAAGCATAATTTAGCATCTCCTGGGTATTAAAGTGAGTAATTGAACCTCAATATTTTGAGGAACGGTATTCTCGCAGAAGATTAAAAAACACGCTCAAGTTAATAGAAACGCTTGTGCCATCTCAAAAACACGAAAAAATCGATTTGAATACGGAATATCCGTGTCCCTGCCGTCGCAAAGGACAGCTAATTCCGATTACACTAACAGAAGCTTTTGGTTGCGATCGCTGTCAACAAATCTTTGTAGTAGAAGATAATGGTCATGTCCTAGAACAGCTTTCCACCACTTATCCCTACAAGCGAACTTGGCACTGGATGGGAAATAATTGGCGCATTGTCCCAACTCGGTTGGGAGAAAGCTATTTACCTGTAGCGCTAGGCGTGATTTTCGTGCTAGTGATTATATGGTTGCCATTAGCACTGAGATTGGCAAATGGTTCCAGCATTATTGCTTGGGCAATAGTGGCGGTGCTGTTGGCTACTCTACCAGCACTGATGGTCTGGCTTACTTACAGACGTTAATTCAATGACTGTTGAAGTTTTAGACGATTCCCCCGAACCAATTACCAGCGCACAACGCGCTTATCAAGCTTCCCTGAAGTTGGGTTTTACCAAAGGTGTAGACCGGAGTCGCGCTGTCTTAGCAATGGCAAAGGCGCTGGAAAATGCCTTTGACGACATTTTAGAAGCTAACACTTTGGATTTAGAAGCCAGCAAAGAAATGGCTGTACCAGAGTTAATTTTAGATTGGTTAAAGCTGACTCCGACTCGGTTAGAAGCAGCAGTAGAAGTGCTGCAAAGGTTGGGGGAAATTTCCGATCCTTTACGGCGAGTCAGAAACGCTGACTATCAATTGGAAGACTCCCAGAGTTACACTCAGTTAATGCCATTGGGAGTAATTGCCTTTGTCTATGAAGCCTTTCCAGATTTAGGCGCGATCGCAGCTGGTTTATGTATTAAAACTGGTAATAGTATTATCCTTAAGGGTAGTACAGAAGCGAGTCATTCCAACGAGGCGATCGCCAACGTTTTGCAAAATGTCATTGAGGAAGTAGGTTTACCCTCTGGGTGCGTGGAACTGATTACCGCAGAACATGGTGCTTCCATTCGAGATTTAGTCACCCAAGACAAATATGTAAATTTAGTATTACCCTACGGACGTTCTAGCTTAGTCCAGCAAGTGATGCGACAATCAACCTGTCCGGTATTAAAATCAGCAATGGGCAACTGTTACCTTTACTGGTCAGCGAATAGCAGCTTAGACATGGTACGCTGGATGATTACCGATAGCCATGAGAGCGAACCAGACCAAGTAAACGCCATTGAAAAAGTCTTAGTTCATCGCCAAGCCTTGCCATCATCCTTAGCAGCTCTGTGGAACAGTTTGACAGAAAAAGGCTTTGAAATCAAAGGAGATGAGGAACTAGTAGAAGCCTTTCCGCACTTGCAGCTAGTAAAATCAGGTGAATGGGGAAACTCTTATTTAACCAAGACAGTAGCCTTTAAACTGGTAGATAGTTTAGAAGATGCGATCGCTTGGATTAATCAACATAGTAGCGGTCATGCTGACTGCATAGTTACAGAATCCTATCAAGAAAGTCGCCAGTTTGCGTTAGGAGTTAACAGCGCCTCTACCTACATCAACACTTCCCCCAAGTTTTCTCGCAACCCTTCACGGGGAGACTCAGTATTTCTCGGTATGTCTAACCAAAAAGGACACCGCCGGGGATTTATTAGTTTAGAAACTTTAACCACAGCAAAACACATAGTTCAAGGGAATGGACGGTTTTAGTAGGGAGAAATATTAAATTAACATGGCAAAATTAGTAATTACCCCTGAAAATCTGACTTGTTCTGCTATTCAGGAACTAATTAGAGAACTTGACAATTATTTAGCAGAGATTTATCCTCCTGAGAGTAATCACGGTCTTGATATTTCTGCTCTACTTCATAAATCCGTAATTATTTTTCTTGCCAGATTAGACAATCAGCCAGTTGGCTGTGGGGCTTTGAAGTTTTTTCCACAGAGTTACGTTGAAGTGAAGCGAATGTATACTAAACCAGCCTTTCGTGGAAAGGGAATTGGCAAAAAAATTCTTAATCAGATAGAAGTAACCGCAAAAAACGCAAACATTTACACAGTGCGTATAGAAACAGGTATCTATCAACCAGAAGCCATTGGACTTTATGAAAATGTGGGATTTTTTAAAGTACCTCCATTTGGAGATTATAAAGCAGATCCGTTGAGTGTTTTCTTAGAAAAACACCTTGTTTAGTTTAAGAAAAATTCCTAGTGAATTTAATCATTCAAATACAGGTGGCCATAATTCAGAAACAGCAACTTCCCAACCAGGAAATAACTCATTAACAGTTAACTTATCCTCACCTGTTAAAACTGCAACATCACCATTAGGACGATATACACTCACAGATAATTCATCAGGATTAATTAATATTCCTACCCTTGCACCTAACTCTAAAAATAACTTAACTTTATCTTCTAACTTAGAAACTCTATCGGTTTTTGATTTTATTTCTACAACCAAATCAGGTACTAATTGACCGAAATCTCTCACCGTGCGTTTTAATCTAGCCGCAGCCACAAAAGAAACATCAGGCGCGCGTAAATCGGTATTTGGCATAATAAACCCACCACTTGAGTCAAATATCCGCCCAAGTTTACGAGGTTTTATCCAATTACCTAATAACCTGATAAACTCAGCGCCAATTTCACTAGACTCAATATCCGATGGACCCATAACTAGAATATTTCCCTCTTGCAGTTCTATTTGGTAGTCCTGTTCATCTTCTTGTAGCTTTTGTTGTAGTCTGTCTACATCTTCAATAGTGAAAGTCATAGAACTTTTCAGATATAGTTCACCCCCATATTAACCCAAATAGTCCTGATTTTCCTCTGCGCCTCTGGGCGAAAAAAAAGCCCGCACAGGCGGACTTCATATATATTGCAGTAACGTATATTCACTTATTTCTGATTATCAGAAGTGTAATAAACCTGACCGCCACTATCGGGGACAAACTTACAGCTAATAGCAGAACGCCATAAAGACTTCCAAACTGGCTCTTTAGACTCGTGGAAATATTCACCCATAATTGGTTTAATCGCCTCAGTCGCCTTTAACAAATTGTAGTGAGGCATATTGAGGAAAATATGGTGAGCAACATGAGTACCGATATCATGATGAATGTGATTGATAAAACCGTAGTCCCGATCAACACTAGAAATTGCACCTTTGAGAAAAGTCCAATCTTCTCCACGATACCAAGGAATACCCGGCTCTGTATGATGTAAAAATGTCACCAAATCTAACCAAATCACAAACACAATGTAGGGCATAGCGTAGTATTTCAATAACCACATCCAACCCCATTGAAAGGTGAAGAAACCCAGTAAAGCTACCATCCCAATCCAAAGCGCAGTGCTAGTCAAGATATCCCATTTTTCTGAAGACTTAAAAAGTGGGCTACTGGGTGAAAAGTGAGAACCTTCTTTTCCAGGAGAACGCTTGAATAAATACACTGGATAAGCCAAAAGAAAAACATAATATCTGCCTATCTTTTGGGCTAATGGCATTTCCTTATACTGCGATTCTGACACAGGATACCAGCTTTCATCATTATCAATGTTGCCAGTATTTTTGTGGTGAGTTCTGTGGCTAATTCGCCAACCATGATAAGGAACTAATATCGGTGTGTGTGATAAATGTCCAATCAAATCATTCAGCCATTTATGCTTAGAAAAAGATTGGTGTCCACAGTCATGTCCGACGACAAACAAAGCCCAAAACATTGTTCCTTGCATCACCCAGAATACAGGCCAAAAATACCAAGAATCTAAGTAATTAGCCACTGCATACAGCAGTCCAATAATCAGGATGTCACGAAAGAAATAAAATAGGGATTTTGTCACATTTGGCTGAAAGCATTCAGCAGGTATTGCAGCTTTCAAATCCTGAAGAGTAAAGGGAAGTTTAGTGATTTCTTCGGAGGGTTCACAGTCATCAGGATTGTTGAAAGCGATGGTGTTGGATTGCACTTGATTATTTTGGGGGATATAAATCGGATTGTTTTCACATATGTCTAGTATCAGCCTTGACTAATACTCAAGCAGATAATCTCTGGTAATTCACCCCAGAATTGCGGTAGATAAAGAATTACCAGAATCTAGTTAATTTACAGGATAATAAAGTATTTTTGCAACCAAAATCATGCAATTTGGCTACTATTTATTTTCCTGCATAATATTCATCAAAAGTCTCATAACCAATATCGGTTTTGTAAAGTTGACATTGGTTGGTAATTTGCTTCATTAAAGACCAAGAAAACTGACATTCATCATGTAGATAAGGTTGCCAATTTTCCTTGATGCTGCTGTAAGCTAGCCGCAAATTATAAGAGGGAATAGCTGTAGAAATATGATGAGGGACATGAACATTGATATCGTGGCAGAAAATTTCCACCCACCGAGGATAATCACAATGAATAGTCCCAAATAGCTGTGCTAAGGCTTCGTTCCACTTGTTGGCTGTGTCGAAAGGAACATCTGCCGCAGTGTGGTGAACGATGGTGAAGGTACTCATCCAAAAATGGTAAACCATCCAGGGTAAGAGCCAAAACTTGACAAATCCCCAAATACCTGTAGTGGCAATTAAAAGCGGAAATGCGATCGCCGCAAATACTACTACTACAGCCACGGAAAGTTTCACACTTGATTGGTCTTTGGTTTTAAATTTCCGCCAATCAAAATGCACTACTGCCCAATGTCCAATGGAACCTACCCACCACAGACGCTTACGCATGAAGCCTTCAAAAGCTGACTGTCTAAAGGGGGTCCAATTCGCAAACACGTGGGTTCTAATGGGATGCCAAGCATTATCTTCATCCAATTTGTTGGTATGAGCATGGTGATGATTATGCTTAATTCGCCAACTGTGAAAGGGGTAAATTAAAGGAGCCATAAATATATGTCCCACTAAATCATTCACCCAACGACGTTTGGCAAAGGATCTATGACCGCAATCATGGCCAATTACAAAAAAACCTGTTAAAGCAGTACCTGTAAAAATCCAGGCTAGGGGTAAGAGAAACCAAGGGCTAATTGCTAGAAAAAAGTAGCCTAAACCGACCATTAAGACACTAAGAAGCGCTTGACTCCAAGCCTTACGGCGATTTTTCTGGAAACATTCCTTTGGCAAGGTTTTGATAATATCTTTGAGTTTCAGGCTGGAATCACCAAGGTCTTCACCTAATTTTTGGCTGTTGATTGTTGATGTAGTCATGAAAACCTGCAAAACAATACGCTTTACACCCAAGCCACCAATCAGGCAGCCGGTCGCAAAGTTTCTTAACATTAGCGTCTCGGATTATAGCAATCTAAGCTACACAAGCGCACTATTAAATAGTGATTAGAAATAATTTTCCGAGATGGGGAATGGTTATTAGTTGCTGGTAGAAATTACTTTTGCGCCAATAGTGAATAAATTCTGTAATTTATCCACTATTAGACAATAACCGGGAAATTACTGCTTTCTCTCTGCCAATTTGACATTGGTAGCTAGACCGAATAGTTGCAGCAGTTGAATTGTCATCCAAGTTAAATCGATTTCCCACCATTCCAGTCCGTGACGAGCTGAGTATTGGAAAGCATGGTGGTTATTGTGCCAGCCTTCGCCGAATACTAACACGGCGACCCACCAGCAGTTTGTGGAGCGATCGCCTGCATCATGAGTGCGATAGCCAAATTTATGCGTAGCGCTGTTCACCAGCCAGGTGCAATGGTAAACCCAAACAATGCGAACAAAGATTCCCCAAACCACAAAAGACCAGCCACCCAGATACATGAGTAATAAACCCAATGCCACCTGAATCAAAATGAAATATTTTTGGAAAAACTGATAAACTGAGTCTTCGGCAATGTCTTTGGTAAAACGGGGAACATCAGCGTGAGAGGGAGAGTGATAAATTAACCAACCCATGTGACTCCACCAGAAACCTTTATTGGAATCATGGGGATCTGGGTCAGTATCAGAATGTAAATGATGAATCCGATGTGTTCCGATCCACTCAATGGGACCACCTTGACAGGCCAAACTCCCGCATAAAACAAAGAAATATTCTAGCCATTTAGGAGTTTGAAAACTGCGGTGAGTTACCAGACGGTGAAATCCGAGAGTAATACCCAGTCCGCCTGTGATCCAGTAAAGCAATAAAGCTACACCAACGGCATTCCAGCTAAAGTTACTGGGAAGCAAAGCAAATAAAGCGCCGATGTGCAGGGCTACGAAAAACAGGGTATTTACCCAGTTAATTTGAAGTTTAGTTGAAGTAGCAATTGTCATGCAATAACCCGAATTGAAATTTTCTAGTTTAATCTGCGTGATTGAAAAATCCGCATATCTAATAATTAATTTTTTGTGAAAAAAGGACTAATGAACAGTTTAGAACAGCTGCGAGCAGCAGAACAGGCACTGGTAGAGATTTTTTCTGGAATTGACGCTCAGGTCAAGTATAATCTCAAAAAAGTTTTAGATGGGTTTCGTAATCACCGTGTAGGCGCACATCATTTTGCTGGTGTGAGTGGTTATGGTCACGATGATCTAGGACGAGAAACTTTAGATAAAGTTTTTGCGGAAGTTATGGGTGCTGAAGCTGCTGCTGTGCGAGTGCAGTTTGTTTCGGGAACTCATGCGATCGCCTGCGGCTTATTTGGTGTTCTCCGTCCTGGAGATGAAATGTTAGCAGTAGTTGGTTCTCCCTACGATACACTTGAAGAAGTAATTGGTTTACGGGGAAAAGGTCAAGGCTCCCTTATTGAGTTTGGCATAAATTACCGCCAATTGGAGTTAACCCCCCAAGGAACTATAGATTGGGACACTTTAAGTCATAGCGTCGCGGAAAATACCCGTTTAGTATTAATCCAACGCTCTTGTGGTTACTCCTGGCGACCAAGTTTATCAATAGCCGATATAGAAAAAATCGTTCATTTAGTTAAACAACAAAACCCCAACACCGTCTGCTTTGTAGATAACTGTTATGGCGAATTTATTGAAACTAAAGAACCTACAGATGTGGGTGTGGATTTAATAGCGGGGTCATTAATTAAAAATCCTGGGGGGACAATTGTCACAGCTGGCGGTTATGTTGCTGGTCGCGCTGATTTAGTAGAAGCAGCAGCTTGTCGTTTAACTGCGCCTGGGATTGGGAGTTATGGTGGTGCGACATTTGACCAAAATCGGTTACTATTCCAAGGCTTATTTTTAGCTCCTCAAATGGTAGGGGAGGCGATGAAAGGCACTCATTTAACTGGTTATGTATTCGATAAATTGGGTTATCCCGTAAATCCCGCACCCCTTGCACCTCGTGGTGATGTGATTCAGGCGATTAAATTGGGTTCTGCTGCTAAGTTAATTGCTTTCTGTAAGGCGATTCAGCAGCATTCACCTGTGGGTTCCTATCTGGAACCTATTCCCGATGAGATACCGGGGTATGAGAGCCAAGTAGTGATGGCTGGGGGGACGTTTATTGAGGGGAGTACCTTGGAGTTTTCGGCGGATGGACCTTTAAGAGAGCCTTATGTGGTTTATTGTCAGGGGGGGACTCATTGGACTCATGTGGCGATCGCATTAGAAGCGGCGATGGATGCTGTGGGGATGAGATAAGAAGGTTTCGCGCAAAGGCGCAAAGACGCAAAGGAATTAAGGGTTTCTTTGCGTCTTAAGGTGATGTATTTTTATAGTCCGTTAACAAGTCTTGTTATGCCATCTTTAATCAGTTCTTCACCGAAGTTGATGAGCAAACCAAGGCGCTTGTTGGCAAGGCGAAGGTATGTGATCAGTTGTTTTTTATGTACTGGATGAACGGCTTCCAAGGATTTGATTTCAATAATTACCTTGTCTTCAACAATGAGGTCAGAACGAAAGCCTTCCTGTAAGCGTATACCCTCATAAACTACAGGAATTGGTTGCTGTCGAACTACCCATAATCCCCGACTTTCCAATTCATAAGTTAGAACTGCCTCATACACAGATTCTAAGAGTCCTGGACCTAACTTTGTATGAATTTTATACGCAGCATCAACAACCTCCTTAGCAATTTCATTCTCAGTCATTATTCTCTGCGCCTTTGCGCCTAACGCACTTCGTGCTTCGCTTCGCTGATGCGCGAAACACTACTCCGGTAACTTATACCCCCCCACAATCCTCTTAGCAAACTCCGGCACATGAGCTTGCAACTTCTCAGGATAATTCCGCTTCACATACAAATAATTCCGTGTAAAGTGCGAATCAATCGAAAACCGCGCATACTCCAAACCCTTCGGCCCAATCTTTTCAATCACCACACCCATTAATTTCGCCGCCCACATCGGCAGAGTCACCCCCTTATCGTAAGCAGGAATACTCTGTTGCACCGCTTCCTTCCTGTTTCCCTGAGACATCACCGGCTGAGTGTCTAACTGGTCTTGCACTAAGTCCAACATTTCCTTCCCGGTATCATTTCTCACCACAATCCATTGCCAGCCGAAGGGTGCGCCCATGTAACCCACAACCAAATCTGCTAGAGAATTAACATAATCAAAGCAAGTCATACAGGAAGGCGCAAACACATCTTTGAGTTTATTTGTCTTCAAACCAAAGAAAGGCACTGTTTCTGTAGAACCATCTTCGTGTTTAAAGTGAACTCGGAAATCTTGCATAAATTCATAATGCACCACTGTGTCAGGTGAACGGCTGGTAGTTTCTAAGAATTTTTGCAGTCCGGCGCGGGTAACGTTATCTACACAAGGTGTACCCAAGACATATAATTTTTCTAAACCCAGTTGTTTTTCTACGGCTCTCAGGGCTTGAATCTGGCAACCTACACCAATTACTAATAATCTTTTCATCCCTGATTTTTCTATTTCTTCTAAAACAGAAAGGTTGGGAGATAATGTTGGTTTATTTACTTTCGCTGCCAGTATTTCTTCTGGGGTACGGGCGATAACTGGCATGGGTTGAAAGCGGTCTTCTTTGGTATTTTGGACACAGACAACACCCTCAACTAAGCCGCGATTCAGCATTTCAATGGCAATACTACTGACAATACCTGTCCATTGTGCGCCTTCGATGGGCTGCTGTTTGCGGGCGGCGATCATGTCTTGATGAACACCAAAGTAGAGTTCATTTTCATTATCTAGGTCGCGCGATCGCTTGTGGGTTTCTTCTTCAAGTCCGTCTATCTGCTGATTAATAAAAGCACAGGCTTCCTTGACATAGTGAATATAATATGTATCGCACAGCCCACACTCGCTACAGAGTTCTTTAGCCGGACGGCGACTAGTTGGTTTGAGGGCTTTGGCTTTTTTGTGAGGAGATACTGAAGTCATATAAATTTTTTGTTTTATCCAAGAATCGCTTTTATTACGATACATCTACTAGCTAGAAACTTGAAGAGTGGTTCGTGTATCAGCGTACCCTCCGCGTTAGTGGAGAATAACGGAGGCTATAAGCTGTTGTGCGTTAGACGCAAAGAAGAACCAGGATTCACCACAACAAGTGTCGTTGCACTCCCAGCAGCAGGAATTGTCCTGGGAGTTGGACTTGGAGGATTAGGGGTGAAGAAAGTATTTTTCGACGGCGAAAAATATTCCTAAGCTACTGCAAAAATTCGTGTGGTTTTACGGAGAGATTCTGATTTTTTAGCTATCAATTAACTGCATTTAATATTTTTTCCTCTGGTCTGTAGTTAAGTTTTCGACAGAAAAACAAATAATGTTTACGAAATTACGCCAATTATTTATTTTTTAGGAAAAAATACTCAATTTATAGCTATTCAATTAATGATGATTTCTAGATCATTATTAAGATTTTCTGATTGTCTAAATTATGACTTAAGATTGCTCTAGTAATTTTCTGTAATTTTGGATAGAACCTGCATCGGCCTTAAGTTATGTGCCAGATATATTTTTTGACTTTCTTACCAAAATATCACCATATTTTTGCATATTTGAGTAAAATATGCGTTTATTCAGGAGAATTGATGGCTAATTTTTTCAGATTTTATATTGCATATTCTGCGAAAACATTATAAATTATGAACTTATAGGGGAATAATTCAATTAGCTATCTTCAAACTAAATTCTGATTAAGTAAATCTACCAGATATAGTTCAAACTGCACACAATTTGAGCAGTAACGGAGAAATATTATTGTTTGCCCAAGCCAGGTTACAGATGTACAGACAGGATACAGAGTCATCTGGGAATATTTATGGTGTGGCTGTTTTTAGGAATGATCACGTTGAGACAGGCAAAAACTGCCTAGCTAGGATTCACCAAATAGATAATTGATGAAAAACCAACTGAGTATAGATTAAATTGCGGAGAAATTAGTAGTTTAACTTATTATTTATAAGTTATTTTTTTCAAAGCAATTTTCTATGCAAAAGCTGGTTTTTGTTATGCTAGAAATCATAAATCATCAATGAAGGCGCATCTACTAAAACTTACCCTCTGAATGGAGTTACTCTAGCGATGCCAATACATGAATTAGTAACAGATGAAAATATAGAAGAACAAGCATGGCGAGCGCTAGAGAAGTCAATTCTCTATTATCAAGGTCGCCCTGTTGGGACTGTAGCCGCCCATGATGTTTCTGTAGAAGCGCTGAATTATGATCAGTGTTTTATCCGTGATTTTGTCTCTTCAGCCTTAATTTTTCTGATTAAAGGGAGAACAGATATTGTGCGGAATTTTCTAGAAGAAACTTTGAAGTTGCAGCCGAAAGAAAGGGAGTTAGACGCATATAAGCCAGGGCGAGGGTTAATTCCAGCTAGCTTTAAAGTTGTGGTTGATAATGGAGAGGAACATTTAGAAGCGGATTTTGGGGAACACGCTATAGCTAGAGTTACCCCTGTAGATTCTTGTCTATGGTGGATTATTTTGTTGCGTGCTTATATAGTCGCCACTAAAGATTATTCTATAGCCCGTCAACCTGATTTCCAAAATGGTATTCGGTTAATTATGGAAATCTGTTTGGCCAATCGTTTCGATATGTACCCCACATTATTGGTTCCCGATGGTGCTTGTATGATTGATCGTCGGATGGGTATTTATGGTCATCCTCTGGAACTTCAAGTATTATTTTATGGGGCTTTACGTGCAGCCCGTGAGTTGTTAATTTGTCAAGGTAATGAAGATATCATCGCAGCCATTGATAATCGCTTACCTTTATTATGCTCTCATATTCGCCAGCATTATTGGATAGATATTAATCGGCTAAATGCAATTTATCGTTTCAAGAGTGAAGAGTATGGCAAAGGGGCGGTGAATCTATTTAATATTTATGTAGATTCTCTTCCCTATTATGAATTAGATAAATGGCTACCGCGCAAAGGTGGTTATTTAGCTGGAAATGTCGGTCCATCACAGTTAGATACTCGTTTCTTTGCACTGGGTAACTTGATGGCGATTATTTCCGATTTAGCCACGGAAGAACAATCACAAGCAATTATGACTTTGATTGAGGAAAGATGGGATGATTTGGTGGGAGATATGCCGATGAAAATCTGTTTTCCCGCCTTAGAGAATGAAGAATACAGAATTATTACTGGGTGTGACCCCAAAAATATCCCTTGGTCATATCATAATGCTGGCAGTTGGCCTGTGTTAATGTGGATGTTTGCCGCAGCTGCTGTCAAAACAAATAAAACTGCTTTAGCCAGAAAGACTATTGAAATTGCTAAAGCCCGGCTGAGTGAAGATGAATGGCCGGAATATTATGACGGGAAGAAAGGGCGCTTAATTGGTAAACAAGCGCGTAAATATCAAACTTGGACAATTGCGGGTTTCTTGTTGGCAAAAGAATTGATGGATAATCCCAGTTATTTGCCTTTAGTCAGTTTTGATGAATTACCTCCAGAATCTATTTCTCGCGCTTGTGAGTTTGAAGTTGGCAGTGTAGAACCTTTCATATCTCGCTAGAATATTTTACTGTGGTAATACTTCCGAAAAGTTGTGCAAACTGTCCAAAATAAACATTGTTTTTAAAGCCCCTTTGTAATTCTATGGGGCTTTTGTTATTTGCTAAATTGCTCTGAGTGATAACTTTAAAAAATCGAGTATATGGGACAATGAAGTAAATGAGAAACTTGGGTTATTTTGAGTGTATGGACGGTGGAAATCGCCCTAGATATACCGTGGCAGAAACTAGGTGGGTTATACAGCACATTTCATTTTAGTGAGGTACACAAGGGCGGGCAAGACTTGGCTTGAGCGTAGTCGAAAGCTGCCTACCCAACAAAAGTTTCATTGTTTCTTTTTGTACCTCATATCTCTGCAAATTGCTGTATATCCATCAATACATGAAAAGCATTGCAACGGCAAAGAATAACCAGAGTTTATCTCTTGCTAAAATCCCATAAAAATGGAGTGTTTCTCACAATGGAAAGAGAGGAATTCATAAAGGTTGATGACTTAGAGAAACAGGCATGGGAAATTTTAGAAAAATCAATTATTAAGTACCAAGGTCGTCCTGTAGGTATAATAGCTGCCTATGATACTTCGCAAAAATCTTTAAATTACGACCATTGTTTTATTAGGGATTTTGTGCCGTCAGCATTACTTTTTTTAATTAAAGGTAAATATGATCTTGTGCGTAATTTTCTGGAAGAAACTTTAAAATTACAGCCAAAAACCGGAAAATTTGATGCTTATATCCCAACTCAAGGTTTTATTCCTGGTAGTTTTAGAGTTGTATGCAAAGATGGTGTGGAGTCTTTAGAGGCAGATTTTGGTGAACACTCCATCGCCAGAGTTACACCTGTTGATTCTTGTCTATGGTGGGTGATTTTACTATACGCTTATGTAAAAGCCACAAAGGATATCCATTTCGCATTGCAGCCTCAGTTCCAGGAAGGAATTATGTTAATTATGGAACTCTGCTTGGCGACTAGATTTGATATGTATCCCACGCTGTTAGTACCTGATGGTGCTTGTATGATTTATCGGCGGATGGGTATTTATGGTTATCCTTTGGAAATTCAAGCGCTATTTTATGCGGCTTTGCGGTCTGCACGCAAGTTGTTGATTTGTGCAGGGGATGAAAAAATTGTGGATGGAATTGATAACCGCTTACCTCTATTAAGAAATCATATTCGTGATCACTATTGGATTGATCGAAAAAGGTTGAATGTAATTTATCGTTTTAAGGGTGAAGAATACGGAGAGTTAGCAGTTAATCAATTTAATATCTATCCTGATTCTATTCAATATGCTAATTTGGCGATATGGTTGCCAAAAAATGGTGGTTATTTAGCAGGTAATGTTGGTCCTTCTCAATTAGATACTCGCTTTTTTGCGCTGGGAAATATGATGGCGATTATTTCGTCTCTTACTAGTGAACAGCAGTCTCAAGCTATTATGAATTTGATTGAGGAGCAGTGGGAGGATTTGGTGGGATCAATGCCGATGAAAATCTGTTTTCCGGCTGCGGAAAAGGAGGAGTATCGGATTTTTACCGGATGTGACCCCAGAAATATTCCTTGGTCATATCATAATGGTGGTAGTTGGCCGGTGTTATTGTGGTCTTTGATTGCTGCGGCACAAAAAACAGGCAGAAAGGATATTGGTGAAAGGGCTTGGGGAATTGCTCAAGCACGTCTGAGTCAAGATCATTGGCCGGAATATTATGATGGTACGCGGGGAGTTTTAGTGGGTAAGGAAGCGAGAAGATATCAAACATGGACAATTTCTGGCTTTTTGCTGGCTAAGGAGTTGATGCGGAACCCGGCGCATTTGGCTTTAATTAGTTTTAGTCAGTTTGATGTGGAGAATGCTTCTCAGTCTTGTGAGTTGTAATTTTGGTCAGAGGATGCTTGATTGGCTAAAAATACTTCTGCTTCTTTTTGGTTTAGGGGTTGGGAGAATAGATACCCTTGACCAAATTTGTAACCCAGGTGTTGTAACCATTCTAGTTGTTGTTGAGTTTCTACTCCTTCGGCGATCGCATTCAGTTCTAAATGGTCACTCAATGCCATAATAGTTTGAACAATCTGATGATTTCTTTTACCTGATTCAATTTGATGCACAAAGGAGCGATCAACTTTCAGATTATCCAGAGGTAAACGGTGGAGATAATTTAAGGATGAATATCCTGTACCAAAATCATCAATGCTAATTTGAATGCCCCGCTCTTTTAACTGACGAAGTAGAATAATAGTAGATTCAATATCTTCAATTAACATACTTTCAGTAATTTCTATTGTGAGGCAATGGGCATTTAATTGAGTTTCTATAAGAATGCGATCAATTTTTGCTAATAAATCAGGCCTATGTAAATCTTGTGCCGATAAATTGACACTCATTTTGATAGCAGAAAGATCAGAAAACTTACTTTGCCATGCTACTAGTTGCTCACAGGCTGTACTCATTGCCCAAAAATCTAGCGCTGTAATCAATCCAATTTCTTCAGCGACGGCAATAAATTCTCCGGGGAATTTCAAGCCTTTGGTGGGGTGTTCCCAGCGAATTAGTGCTTCAAAGCCGACAAGATTTCCAGTTCCTAGAGCGACAATTGGTTGATAGTGCAGGATAAATTCCTGAGATTTGATGGCGCGGCGCAGATCGTTTTCTAAATGCAGTCGATTCAAAGCCTGAATGTGCATTTTATTATCAAAAATTTCATATCCTGCTTTGCCTTGGTTTTTTGCCCGATACATGGCAATATCAGCATCTCGCAACAGGTGAGAGGCTTCAACGTAGTCTTTTGTCCCCAGGACAATGCCAATACTGGATGTTGTGTATACTTCCCGTTCTTCAATGAATAGAGGTTTTTGTAACTCTAACAATATCTGTTCTGTGATGCCAATTACTTGCTGCATATCCTGAATTTCTTCCAGTAGGATGACAAATTCATCCCCTCCCAGGCGAGCGGCTAGATCGACTGGTCGCAGTGTGGATTGAAGTTTTTCGGTAATGGCAATCAGTAATTTATCCCCTGCTAAATGCCCTAAACTATCGTTAATGACTTTGAATCGATCAAGATCAATAAATAAAACGGCAAAATGATAATTTTCTAGTCCTTTAATTCTTTGAATAGCTACTTCCAATCTTTCCATGAAGCAACGGCGATTGGGCAACCCTGTTAATCGATCATGGAGGGCTTCGTATTCTAACTGATTTTGCACTTGGACGCGTTCAGTGACATCGCGGGAAGTGGTTTCCAGTTGAATAATTTGCTCTGTAGGATTAAGAATCGGCTTAGTCAGGGTTTCAAACCAGATATATTTACCAGATTTCTGAAGCATCCGATAGGTGATGGGTATGGGTTTTTCCCCGGTCAATGCTCTGGAAATCTCCTGCTCAACCTGATAGACATCATCAGGATGAATGAAGTTATAAATATGTTGTTGCACCATTTCTTCATGGCTATACCCCAAGAGAAATTCACAAGATGGGCTGACGTAGAGATATTGACCATTGACATTGTGCAGGCAGACGAGATCGTTGGTATTTTCGGCTAACAATCGATAGCGGGCTTCACTTTCTCGCAGGGCTGCTTCTGCTTGTTTGCGATCGGTAACATCCACAATTAATGTATCCCAAATAATGTCACCATTGGCTTGCAGGGTGGGTCTACCAGCAGCTTCTAGCCATTTTTCTCGCCCTGATGGTGTGAGAATCCGCCACGCCCATAACCAGGGTTCTAAGGTTTGTGCTGATTCCATGACTGAGGCGCGCATTCCAGGTATGTCTTCTGGACAAACCATTTGCCAGAGAATATTAACATCTGCTACTAAGTCTGCGGCTGTGACTTCCCAAAGTTGATAACAGCCTGGAGTCACATAAAGTATACCGTCAGTACCATCAGGGCGAAGTATGTAACGAAAAATTGCCCCTGGGACATTGGCGGCCATATTTTGAAACCGGGCTTCGCTTTCTCTGAGAGCTGTCTCCACCCGGCGACGTTCGGTTAGCTCTTCTTGTAACTGTTGGTAAAGATTGGCTTGGTGAATAGCAATTTCTAGTTGTTCGGCGACTGACTGGGCTAGGGCAATTTGGTCATGATTCCAGGTAAAGGGTTTTTCCGCAGTTGTAATGGTGAAACTGCCCCAAAGAGTATTTTCAATGACCAAGGGAATCAGTAACCAGGCTCCAGGTATGTTTTCAGCAAGTTCTCGGTTAATCTCATTGTCCACCTTGGTTGTATCTTCCACCAGTACCACCTGGAATTGCTTGAGTTGATTAGCAAAGGGATTACCCGCGTCAGGTATTTCAAAGCCAATGGTAGTTAGGGTGTATGGATTGTGGCGAAATTCAGCGATATGTTTCCAAACACCCTGTTCTGGTAGATATTGCACCACCAAGCAGTCTAGGATTTTCAAGAGTTGTGCAGTTTCGGTTGTAGCAGTGGCAAAAATTGTGTCTAAATCTAGGGAGTTGCGAATGGAATGGAAAACTCGATTCAGGGCTTTTTCCCGTTGAATGCGCTCCTGTAAGGCGGTGATGTCTCGCCCAACGGATTGAATTTCGCTTAACTGCCCATGTTCATCAAAAATTCCTAAGTTAATCCAATGTGTCCAGCCAATTTGGTTGTGGGCGCGGTAGTCTTGATTAATGTTTTCAAAGATGGGGTTTTCTGGAGTCAGGGCGGCAATTTTGCGATATAAATTCTCTACGTCTTCTGGTGGTACAAAGTTGCTCCATTGCTGTCCGATGACATTTTCTAAGGATTGGTTGAGGGCTAGGCAAAGAGCATCGTTAGCAAAGGTGATGCTGGTATCGGGGAGCGATCGCATAATCAAGTCTGTTTGTACTTGGATCACTTGGCGGTAACGGCGTTCACTTTTGAGCAGAGAATTTTTGATGATTTGCTGTTCCAATTCCCGGTGTTTGCGATCGGTTATATCTTGAAATGCCACAATCCCATACCTCACCTCTCCCTGATCATCAAAAATTGGGGTTGCCCAAATCTCCAGAGAAATCACCAGATCATCACGATGAATTTCTACATCATCTACCCAAGCCTTTTCTCCAGCCAGACACCGACTACTAGGTAAGGCTTTTGAGGGATAAAGAGCATGATCATCGCCCTGACGCTGTATTTGGAAGACTTCTGAAAGTTGTTCAGGAATCAGTTCTAATGGGCTTGTTTCACCCAGTAATGCCTGTCCGAGGTCATTGATATAAATAAGTTTCCCTGTTGACTCATGGACAGCGATCGCAATGGGGGTAGCATCTAATAATTGAATTAAATAGCTTTGATTTTCTGATAAAGCGGCACTTTCTCTAAGTGACTTTATTAGAAACTTCACATTCTCTGGGGTATTCGCCCAATCCTCCGAACCAATTTTCTGGAGGGAAAAGGGTTGCTGTTTTTTCATAACAACATTGACAACCTAGTAAAACGTGAGTTCGAGAAACTGAAAATGCCCGTATACAGAGGTTACGCGCAGGAAAAATTTTTTATCTGGTGCATCAGGGAAAATACATCGTCTCAGGCTTTCATAAATCATAACTTGATAGATAGTGATTGACTAAAAACACGGAAAATCTAGGTTAAATACCTAAAATTTAGACTTTGTATTTCTTTTTTCCTGTCGATGCCTAAATTATAGTATATTACGAATTGTTCGTACTCAGTTATGATCCATACACTCAATTGGTTGTGATATTGAGCAGATCATGTCAATCAAAAGAATAAGTAGGTCGGCGTAAATAATTATTGTTGGAATAAGGCAGGGGGCAGGGGGAGAAAGAGTTTGAGCCTTATTTACTTTTCTTCACATAGTTTGGTTTTATCGCATCGACTTACTTAACCAGCGAATAAAATTTCTGATGGTTGGTGTTGGTTGTAGATAATTATCAGTAGGCGATCGCATTGGTTAAGATATAAACACGTGTGTTACCTCTGCGTTCTCTCGGATCTACCATATTTCATGACCAACCCCCGTCAAATAGCTTTTCATGCCCTGCGAGATGTTCACAAAGGTGCTTATGCTGATGTAGCCTTAAATAGAGTGTTACAAAAAGTCAACCTGCCGAATCACGATCGCCGTTTATTGACAGAATTAGTCTATGGCAGTGTCAGAAGACAACGGACTCTAGATGCACTGATTGACCAACTAGGTAGTAAAAAATCTCACCAACAACCCAAAGACCTCCGCAGCATTTTACACTTGGGTTTATACCAACTGCGCTATCAAGAGCGTATCCCGCCTTCGGCGGCTGTGAATACCACTGTGCAGTTAGCTAAGGAAAATGGCTTTTCTGGTCTGACGGGTTTTGTTAATGGTCTGTTGCGGCAATACATCCGGCTAGGGGAGAAATTACCAGAACCTCTACAGTTACCGGAAAACCCGGTGTCAAGGTTGGGAATTTTATACAGTTTCCCTGATTGGATTATTCAGGTGTGGTTAGACGAGTTGGGTTTAGAACAGACAGAACTACTGTGTGATTGGATGAACCAAACACCGACGATTGATTTACGAATTAATCCCCTGCGGACAACAATTGCGGACGTTGAGGCGGCTTTGCAGACAGCTGATGTTTTGGTGAAGCGGATTCCTAATTTACCCCAGGCTTTACGATTAATTGGTAGTTCGGGGGCGATAAATAATTTACCGGGTTTTAGTGAAGGTTGGTGGTCTGTACAAGATGCTAGCGCTCAACTTGTAGGTTATTTACTTGATCCTCAAGCCGGTGAGGTGGTGATTGATGCTTGTGCTGCGCCAGGGGGCAAAACTACCCATATTGCTGAGTTAATGGGGGATGAGGGGGAAATTTGGGCTTGCGATCGCACGGCTTCCCGCTTGCGTAAACTCAAAGAAAATGCTCAACGTCTGCATTTACAATCTATTCAAATTTGCACAGGTGACAGTCGCAATTTACCGCAATTTTATGATAAAGGCGATCGCCTTTTACTCGATGCTCCCTGCTCTGGCTTAGGAACCTTACACCGTCACGCCGATGCACGTTGGCGACAAACACCAGACTCTGTGGCAGAACTCTCCAGCTTACAGGCAGAACTATTAGCACATACATCTGAATTTGTCAAACCCGGTGGTGTCTTGGTTTATGCGACCTGTACCCTACATCCTGCCGAAAATGAAGCCGTGATCTCTACATTTTTAGCTAATCATCCCCATTGGCAAATTCAGCCCCCCAGCATTAACTCCCGTGATTACACTTATGCTACCCCCCAAGGCTGGGTAAAAGTTTGGCCTCATCGACACAACATGGATGGCTTTTTTATGGTGCGCTTAAGAAAAACCAACGATTCCGAATGAATACTGTTTGGGATTGTACTATTTTGTCAAAGCCACGAATCTACCGCAAGAGGCAGCAATGGTTACTGATTCCCATGTGAAAACTTTAGTTAAAATTTTGATTGGTGCAGCTTGGATTGATGGTAAAATCCAGCCGGAAGAGCGGCAATATCTGCGGGAAATAGCCCAAGCCAAAGGTTTGGCAACTGACCCAGAAATTAAGCCTTGGTTATACGAATTAGTTCCTGTACAACCAAAAATATGTTACGAATGGATAGAAGAATACTTAGGCGATCGCCCCAGTCAAGAAGATTGCGAAAATCTCATTGAGGCCATCAGTGGTTTAATTTACAGTGATGGGGAAGTTGCTGTTGAAGAAGCACGACTACTGACAAAAATCCAGGAATTAACCAAACTTAATCAATCCACTCCGCCAGTACACACAGCCTTGCTGAAACAAATTCAACAGCTTTATCGTCGCTGGGTTGAAGTTCAAAACTAACAGAGAATATTCAGTTGAGCAGACGCGATAAATCGCGTCTAGTAACCAAAAATTAAGACTTTGGTTCACCCACACCTGGGGTTTCTTCTGATTCAATTTTAGGGACAAAATCAGGACGCTCTTTGCTTTCCCAACCAGCAGGACGTTTAGAATTGTACCAAGCGATAGAACCAATAGTGACAGCAGCAATAAAGCCAACTACATACACCAAAGTAAAAGCTAAGGGAAAATTGTTTCCTTGGGAGACGGCTTTGGCTGCTGTTTGCATCAATAAATTCATGAGTATATTCTCCTACTTTAAGGAACACTACATAAGACTCTATTCAATAGAGCGTATCACTTAAATCAGCCAGAAGTATTAAATACTTGATGTCATCAATAATATTTTCATATTTTTTGCTGACTGGATATCTGTGATCCAACTCAGCCTAAAATAGAGTTAGATATCAATTACCATCAAAATGGCTCACTACCAAAAACTACTCAGGATTTCTACCACTGGTAAGAACTTCCAGAACATCACCGCCAAAATTGCCGCTATAGTTGCAGAGTCTGGGGTAGAAACGGGACTTTGCACCTTATTTTTACGTCACACCTCGGCCAGTTTGGTTATTCAAGAAAACGCCGACCCAGACGTATTAATAGATTTAGCCAACTTCATGGCCAAACTCGTACCAGAATCAGATAAATACATCCATGATGCTGAAGGTGCAGACGATATGCCGGCACATATCCGCACAGCATTGACTCATACCTCTGAACATATTCCCATAAATAGTGGTCATTTAGTCCTGGGAACTTGGCAAGGTATTTATATTTGGGAACATCGTCAGCGTAGTCATACTAGAGAATTAGTTGTTCATATTTCTGATTAGGAAGTCAGTGGGAAAGATAGTAACTTTTTAATCGCCAATATCAATTTAATATCAAGATGGATAAATACAATTAACCAGAAGTCCAGTTTCCCTCCTCCCTGGCGGGTACGGTAGAAATTATATACAGCCTCACAAATAATTGGTATAAGTAAGTTGGTGAGAATAAAGACAACTATGTTAATTAATGTAAAAATATTGTAACTTAGCCCTTAATTTAGAAGTTTAATCCTGACTACAAATACCATGAATTACCTAATATGAAAGATGACTTAAAGCCCAGCCAAATTTTTCAATTCCTGGATGAAATCTTAACGGAAAATTCTATTAATCCATTAAGTCTTAATCCTCACAAGAAATTGATCACTAGTTTTGCAGAACTGGAAACCATAATTACTACCATTACCACAGACAAAAAATTTATTTTTGCCTTGGGGGATACTTTAGAGCAAATAGTTTACGCCCAAGTGCAGAACTTTCCAGAAAACATCTTCTGGGATTTTGATTTTCTGGTCAAAAGTATGGTTAAACAGGCTCTGATAGCAGATGCAGGCGCTATTTCTTTTTTTAAATCATTTGGTGAAAAAATGATTTTACTAATCAATTTATTTGGGATTAAACAAGAAATTCGCTTCCGTTATGTTCATGATTTCATGTATGGCTTTGATTGGGCAAAATGGGTACAAAAAGAACCAGAAACTCGTTACCAATCAGACCCTTTTAATTTAGTATTTTTAGATGACTTACTGATCAAAGGGGAAAAACTGATTAAACATCTTAATTATGGTCAGGTGACATCCTATAAACTTGGTAAAACAGGATATCGTAATCCTTTTGATTTTTCCCGTGAACCAGAAGATGAGAAGTTGTTATTCCATTCCTTAGCTCAAGAAAAACTAATTCCTGTGGAAATATGGAATTGGGATACTGTTCCTGTGTGGAATAAACCTTTCCAAGAAATGCGACAGGAGTTAGCATTAAAGTTAAATATTCAACCTCAAGATCACTCATGAAAGCATTTGTCGCTGGAGCCACAGGTGAAACAGGTCGCCGCATTGTTCAAGAACTCATAGATAGAAATATTCCCGTTCGCGCTTTGGTAAGAGATATAGACAAAGCCAGAGCTATTTTACCACCTGAAACGGAGTTAGTTTTGGGGGATGTATTACAACCTGAAAGCCTGAATACTGCTTTAGGAGATAGTACCGTTTTACTGTGCGCCACTGGAGCAAAACCGAGTTTTGATCCCACTGGCCCCTATCAGGTGGATTTTGCAGGTACTCAAAATTTAGTCGCTGCTGCTAAGTCCCAAGGAATTGAGCATTTTGTCTTAGTCTCTTCTTTGTGTGTTTCTCAGTTCTTCCACCCTTTAAATTTGTTTTGGCTGATTTTGGTGTGGAAAAAACAAGCTGAGGAGTATATTCAAAAAAGTGGTTTGACTTATACTATTGTCCGCCCTGGTGGTTTGAAGAATGAAGATAATTCAGATAGAATTGTGATGCAGAGTGCTGATACATTATTTGATGGTAGTATTCCCCGCAAAAAAGTTGCTCAAGTTGCTGTAGAGTCTTTGTTTGAGCCAGGCGCAAGGAATAAGATTGTGGAGGTTGTAGCTAAACCAGATGCTGCTGTTAAAAGCTTTGCAGAGTTATTTGCTCATGTTGCTTAATTAATAAGTTTGAACTTTACCGGAATCACTGCGTCGGTTGTTGTTGTTAGTCAAAAGCGAATTTGAAGGAGTCTGACACTGAAAGAGTTTAAACTCAAAGGCGTTGAGAATCTCATTGGCCCCATCGCCTCACTGCTGGCTTTTATCTGTTTGTTGCAGTGGTATATCTATGGTACATTGCGATCGCCTAACGATCCTGTGTTTACAGTGCAACAACCGCCTTTAGTGATGCAAGGAGGTGATCCTTATATCCGGGCTTTAATGCGAACTATCTCCGCCAGTGAAGCTAATGGGAATCGTCCCTATTCTCTGTTATATGGTGGTCAGCAGGTTAATAATCTCAGTCGTCACCCGGAAATCTGTGTCACCATTGTCAATGGTCCGAATAAAGGTAATTGTTCTACTGCTGCTGGTAGATATCAAATTATCAATAATACTTGGTTTGAAATCGCCCCTCGCTATCATCCCCAACCTCCTAACCAAATGATGTTTTGGTCTGGTTATAGTTTTGAGGCTGAGTATCAAGATGTGGTGGTTTACCGTTGGTTGAAGGATACGAAGGTTTGGGGAACTGATATTTCTCAACTTCTGCAAAAGGGGAATGTTAATGATGTTTTGCGGCGACTTTCTCCGACTTGGACTAGTTTGGGATACGGTATAGAAACTAATTCTATTAGTAGTTCTTTGCCGAAGATATATCAGAAAATGTTGGCAGAGGAGTTACAGGCTGTTGGTAAATAAGGGGAGCATCAGAATAAACGTTCGCGTAGCGTGCGCGTAGCGCATACCGCCAAGACGCAAAGAACGCCAAGGGAAGAGGGTTTTATAGGGTTTTTGCATCAGTTTCCATATTTTTACCAAATTGGGATGCTCCCGTAAATAGGTGTTGGGAATTACGAACCACAGAGGCGCAGAGGACACGGAGTTAGGCGGAAGATGGGGAGTATTATTTGGGGGTGGGATTTGTGAGAAAGTTTTGCATATTTTGCACGAATTTTTGCGTGTTTTCTAAGTGGATGTTATGCCCAGCATGATTGATTATTTGTAATTGGGCAAGTTGTGCTTTTTTAAGTATTTCTGTGTTGATTTCTCGGAATTTTTGATCATGTTCACCAACTAATAGTAATAAGGGTGTGGTGTTCTCTGCTAGTTTATTCCATAAGGAAAGCTGCTTCCCGGTTCCCATAAATTGCAATGACTTGGCTAATTCTTCTGGCTGATTTTGCAGCCGACTAGCTAACATGGTGGCAAATTGGGGATGATGTTTGATGTCGCTAAATATGGGTTGATTATACCAATTGTTTAAAAAAGTCTCAAAGTCTATTTTGCTAGTAGTTCTGGCTAATTTTCGGGCTATTTGAGCATCACTTTTAATTCTGGCTAACTGTTCTCTTTCTGTGGCTAATCCTGGGGATGCTGATTCGAGAATAACTTTAGTAAAATGCTCTGGGAAATGTAGAGTTAAATATAAGGCTAATCTTCCACCCATTGAATAACCAACTAGCAAACATTGGTTAATTTTTAATTCGGCTAATAAGTTAATTATGGCATTAGCTGTATTTTCCATTGTATAGTATTCATCCCCACCTAATACTTGGGTTTTGCCATGTCCAGGTAAGTCAACGGTGAGTAGGGAATATTCTTGATTTAGTAATTCTATAACTGGCTGAAATTCTGCTAAGTTACCCATGAAACCATGCAAAAATAAAATAACTGGTTTGTTTGAGTGAGTAATGAATGAATAATTTAGTTGATAGGTTTTTTCCATGACAGGACTTACGAAAAATTAGGAGAAAACTAACCACAAAGGACACAAAGGACACGTTCGCGTAGCGTGCCGAAGGCATAGTAAAGAGGGTTTCAGAGAGTTCTTGCGTAAGTCCTACATGAGTTAGAAATCCGGGTTAAATGCCGTGACTTTTCCCAATTACCCAGTTACGGCGGAAAAATCTCGCTAGGGCTGGTTCTTCTAGGGAGAGGTATATGGGGCGACCGTGGGGACAGGTGCGGGGGTTGCGTGTTTTTTGCCATTGTTCTAATAATGTCTGCATTTCTTCTCGGTTCATGGGTGTACCGTTGCGAATGGCGCTGCGACAAGCTACGGCTACTTGGGCTATTTCTAAGTCACCTCCCCAACTGAGTTCTAATATTGCTTCTGCACAGTCTTCTCTTTGTTGTAAGAGGGCGGGTACGGTGCGAATAGCCCACAGTTGTTCGCCAAATGGTTCTATATCTATACCGATTCTTTGCAGTTGTGATACTTGGACTGATGACAGTTGGTACAAAATTAAGGCTGGTTCTATGGGTACAAGTTGCCAGTTGTCACAAATTTGCTCATATAATACCCGTTCATGGGCTATATGTTGTTCGACTAACCACATACCGTTGGGATGTTCTACTACTATATAGGTGTTGCTGAGTTGGGCGATCGCTTTTAATGAGGGCTGAGTGCTATTTTCTGCTTGGTTACTTTGCGGACTGAGGTTATAACCACCTTTGGCTTCTGCGACTTTGAGTAATTTACTAACTCTGGTGGTGTGGAAAGATTCTTTCAGATTAGCAGGACTGATGCGGAGGGCTTGGTCAATTGCTTGGGTAATTTGTTCTTGCCAATAATCAATTTTATGTAGGTAAATTTCGCTTTTGGCAGGGTTACGATTCCAGTTAATTTGTTCTGGAGAAATGGCAAGTTTTAAGATACAAACTGGATAGCGATCGCGTGGTAATGTTTTGTAAAATGCTGCTAATATTGTTTGCTCTAATTCCGGACATTTTACCATCCTGCCATTAATTGCTACCCTGACCCAATCTGCACGGCGACGATGACATCTATCAGGTAAACCCACTACTAAATTCAGGGTTGAGTTTTGCGGTTGGGGTAGTTGTAGTTGTACTTCCTGTAAGTCACTGGGGCGCACTTGGGGGAGAATTTGCGGTAACAGTTGTCCGGTGGTAGGGGCGGGAGAAATACTAAACCATTGGCGGTCATTTTGCCAAACTTGCCAAGTTACGTGGGGGTGACACAGGGCGATTTGTTGAATTGCTAATTGTACGCCGCGCATTTGCTGGGCGGTTGTGGGTAAACCCTGGCGACGGGCTGCACAATTACCGAACAGATCAGACACTGTAACCACTGTACCAGGTGCGATCGCAGTTGCGGCAAATGTTCTCGGTTTCCCCCCTGCACCATACACCACCCGCCAGCCCACGTTACTTGTCTCTGGACGGCTGAAAATTTCCAAATCAGCCAAAGTGGTTAAACTGTGCAACGCCTCCCCACGAAACCCCAAACTGTGAATCTTCCATAAATCATCACTAGAGCGAATTTTACTGGTACTGTGCGCCAAAGCTGCTTGCTGTAAATCAGCTTCATCCATTCCGCAACCATTATCCGCCACGCGAATGCGCCACTGCTGCGGCCAAAGAGAAACTACAATTCTGGTTGCGCCTGCGTCTAGAGAATTTTCCACCAATTCCCGGACAACAGCAGCTAAAGAGTCGATAACCTCGCCAGCCGTAATTAGATATACAACTTCTGTGGGTAGAGCTTGAATAGTAGATGCCATAAGTTTAAGTGTAGGCTATGAGCCAATCACTAAATACAATAAGCATTTTTATTTACAATTTCATAGAATTTTTGATTAATTGTAAAGAAACTCAGATTTCAGAGTTATTCTTGATAGATTGCTTGTGAGGTTATCCGCGAGAAAAACTTATGAGCAGTGATTTAGTTGCTGAGGTTCATGATATCAAATTGAATCTGCAATGGGGACAACCAGGGTTTACAATTATAGATGTGCGCGATCGCCACACTTACAATTACAGTCGCATCACTGGGGCTATTCAAATACCCTTAGATGAACTGGTACAACGCGCCCCATTTGCACTACAAAAACAACGCCAAATTTACATTTATGGCGACAGCGACACACAAGCAGGTTATGCTGTGCAATTACTCAGAGCAGCTGGCTTTAATAATGCTTCTGTACTCAGAGGCGGTTTAACAGCCTGGAAAACAGTCGGTGGTGCTACTGAAGGCGTAGCTGCTTAAAACTTCCACAACTGCATTAATAACTCTAAATTGAAAAACCTCTGCGTACCTCCTCCCTGACTAGCTCATAATTTTTAATTTAGAGATTGTAAAAGAGAATCAATATATTGAACTTTCTCCTGTTCTCCTGCTAAACCAAAAAGTCGTTTTCCTTCTGCTAAAAAAGGTTGAGCTTCTTGGTGTCGCTGGAGAACATACAAAGCAAAACCATACTGATAATTTGCTTCAGCATCATGACGATTATTAATCACTGCTTGCTGCAAATGTGCAATTTGGTCTTCACGTTGTTGTTGATTCATTAACCCCAGATTAGCCACATTTTTAAATTTGGAAAAACCCTCTTTTAATAACATCACATGATCATTTTCTGGAAGGGATTGTAAATTCAGAAACTGGCTAATAATATCAGATGTTTTTTGTTGTTGCCGAAAGCCCGAAGAATAATAAGAAGTAAATGGTATATATTCCCCAGAGTGCATAACCAGAGCTAATCTATAGGTACTATCACCTTTGCTGCTCACTGCTTTTTGTAAAGTTACAGCACGAATATCACAAGTTCTATATTCTGTTTGAGAATTGCCTATTATCCCATATTGGGCTAATGTCAATTGTCCTAATGTCTTGTCTATATCGCAAACAACTACTTTACCCATCACAACTGCTACAGCTAAACCCACAAATACAAATAAGCCACCAAATAAGCCCATAAACAAACGATTATCATCTTCAATTAATAGATTCTGTCTCTCAGTCTCTTTGAGGAATAATTCAATCTCTTGCACCCAGTTGGTCACTGTCGTCTGACGACGAACATCTTTGAGGATAGGTGAGGCTTCACCTTCATTTGTTAATAAGAATAAACGATATCTATAATTGCCTTTGCTATCTGTGAAAGTGTGAATTTTTGTTCCTTGAATATTCTCTAGGGTTAAAACTTGGTGCTTTGACCAAAATAAACTTTTGCTAGAACTTTGACAAGTTGCTGGTGCAATGTTGTCACGATGACAAGAGAAAGTATTGACTTGTGATCCTAAAATTGGTGCTGACAAACCAGCACTGCTGAAGATAGCGCCAAAGAGCCACAGAAACCAAGGACGTAGGCGCAAAGTCATTTGGCTAGAACTTTCTTGAATAACTTTCATATTACGTAGAGCTTCCGATTTTCATTTGGCTGTCATCTAGCGTACTCTTACGTGATTAGTATTGTCTATTACCTAGTTATCAAGAGAATTTTAAGTTTACAGAAATTAACTAAAGTTGAAAAGTGGGATAGACATTTCCACCCCACAACATAAATCATTTAATTTTTTTCAATTAATCCGTCATCGCCAAAACTTTCGGAAGTTCAGGTTTAAGTAACTTATTTAATAAAGAAGCAGGTGGTTGATGATGCGGCCAAGCAAAAGCATGGCGGAAAGCTGCATTTTGACAGGCTTGTAACTGCTCAAAATTAATAATGTCGTAAGTGAGTAAATTTTCATACTCAAAGGGTAGACGCATATTATGCAGTCCCGCATTATCCGTACAAATAGCTATATCTACCCCCGCATCAAAACACCGGTCAAAAACTAACTTTAATTGACGAATATCCTGTAAAGTACCTGTTTTTAGATAAGTTGTGGGACAAACTTCTAAACATTGTCCTCTTTGGGCGATATCTGTTAATAATTCCGGTGATAATAGGGGAATTTGGATACCATGACCAATTCGCATCAGGTAGGGTAATAGTTTGGGATAACAGCCATCGGTAGTTTCGTAAAGGTGTCCAGTTGTGTTAATGCCGTGCGATCGCGCATAATCATATAAACTAATCCATTCATCTAGACGTTCTTCATAATAGCGATCGCCCCCAGCCACATCAATACCACAAACGTACTGTTTATTCTCTACAGCCAAATCAATAATCGCCTGATTCACCTCATAAGGTAAACGGGAATGCATACAGAGAATTTGACTCGTAATAATGGGATATTCCGGTAAATGACTAGCTTTTCCCACAACATCCACAATTTCCGCCATCTTGTCAATTCTTGCACTTTGACTCAGATGCTCAGGAGTCCGTAAATATGGTGTATAACGTAACTCTAAATAAGCTAAATTTTCAAAGATATAAGCACCCCGTAGTAAGCGATAAATAAAATAAGGTAAAGTCTCTACAGATTGCACACTTTCCACTAAAGTATGCAATTCCAGATACTCATCTAAACTATTCCGGGGACGAGTGTAAAAGTCTTCAAATTCGGAATATTCAGCAAAACGAGCAATTAAATCCGTAGCATGGCGCTCAAAGTATCGCCACAACACACGGGGAACAACGGAACCCCCCAGGTGTCTATGTAACTCAGCATATAAGGCCATAATGGTATTTTTTATCTAAAAATTTTACTAATTGTAACAAAACCATCAAATAAAAAATCAATAACTGGGACTAATTTTTAACTACCAGAAACAGAAACTACCCAAATTTAGTCAAATCAATCATAAATCAACCAAAAAAACAATTAAACTTATTTAAATTAAAAGTTATGAGAGCCAAAATACTTTTAACTAGCCTATTAGGGTTCCTTCTCATCAGCAGTCTAATTTTTATCGCCACCACACAACAACAAAATGGCATTAATGCCTTAATAATTACTACGCCATCCCAAAACCTGCCGAAACACCTAGAAACAGCAGTACGGCAGAAAATGTCACAGCAACTAGGAATTGACAGCACACTACTCACATTAACTAAATCTCAAAAAACTACTTGGGAAGACTGTTTACCCGACAAATCAGGCATAATTCCACCTCAACCTTGTCCAGCTAAATCCCTTTCTGGCTGGCGTGTAACGATGAGTAGTCAACTGGAAAATTGGGTTTATTATGTCACTAATGACGGATTTATTACCCTTGATGCTACCGCCAGTTTAAATAAAACTATTCTTGCAGCATTATCTGAAAAATTAGCCATAAAACCTCAGAATATGTCTATTGTTGCCGCACAATTAACCAAAGGTTTTTCCTCCTGTGCTATCAATGGTACTTGTGAAATTAAACCAGTTGTAGGATGGCGTATTCTTGTAGAAGGTACAGAAAAACCATTTTTATTAGGGATGTATGGTCAAGATTTAAATTATGGAAATTTAAGATTATTTCTCCCCCCAGTTATTGCCGAAATGCCTCCTAATATTGCTGTTAAAGTATTAGCAGATGTTGTTAATCGCCATGATAAAGTAACCTCTAATCTCCGAGTTGAAAGTATTAAAGCTGTAACCTGGAATTGGTGTGAAGGTACAGGTATAGACCGCCCCACACCACCAGAAATGGGGAATTGTCTCAATATAACCCAAGCAGGTTGGCAAATGAACGTTATTAGCGGTACTAATCGCTATGTTTACTATGTTCACCAAAATGCAATTTCAAATCCAAATTTTTATCCCTTACCTGATGGAATGCAGAGTTTAGCTAGTTCATTAGTAACGACAGTTAAACAAGATGTTGCTAAACGCGTCAAGGTCTCAGAAAATATGATTGGTCTGCACAGGGCAAGTCCCAAATTTTTTGATGGTTGTTTGGATCTTGACAACCAAAAATTACATTGTCGTCAGTCCATTTTAGCAGGATGGGAAGTGAGCGCTCTTGGCGGTAATGTTCCTAGTGGAAGTCCTTCATGGGCAAGTGCTACCCAGAGTTATAATGTGAATCTGGCGGGCAATGATATTCGGTTTGTACACTCTGGTGTATGGTTGCCAGTACCTTAAAGAAAAACTTATCTACCCTTTACCCAATCTCTGACAGCTTTTCTCATCGCCCTTCTTCCCTCAGTGCGATATTCTTCAATCAATCGGGGTAATTCACGAATTGGTAAACTAGGAAAAACCAAACTTGTTTCCGACTCTATATATTCCCCATTTTGCAAAAGATAAATCTTCAATTCACCTGAGTCATAACACCAAACTTCAGGAACACCCAACCGCGCATAAATAGGTAATCGATTTAAAGATTTACTAGTAACATCAATTTCTAATGCTAAATCTGGGGGCGGATCTTGGTTTAAATCTAAATCAAGTTTACCCCTAATTGCTGCTTCATTTTGGAAATAAAAACAATCATCTGGTTCTAAACCAGCCATACGGCTTTGCTGCTTCCAGGTAGTTGAACCATAACTTTCATATTTTAAATCTAATTCTAAAGCTATGTCTTCAATAGCAATGCTGAGAGTCTTTTTATAATATTCGTGTTCTGGTAAAGGTGTCATAATTTCCAAAATTCCGCAATCATAAGCAATTCTAGCTGCACGACTCTCTCCCAAATCTTGCAAAAGATTTTCAAATTGTTGCCAACTAATGTTGTAAAGTACCACTCTATCAGCCCGATTTTTCACAGCTATCATAATTTTTCTGACTCCTGTAAATCATCTATTTAGGGTTCAACCCTATTTCAATATTGGCTTAATTTATCGTCGCTTGGTGAACAGTGATAGATATAGCGATCGCATTCCTGTAGTTTCGCAGTATCATTTATGCTGGTGACAGCAATTATGAGCCAATTACTTGACATAAGCCTCAGAATCTGATAATAATTATAATTTGTGGAAACTTTACCCTTTAATATAATCTCTTGGCTAACGTAATTGTCATAGGTGCCCAATGGGGCGATGAAGGAAAAGGTAAAATAACAGACTTACTCAGCCGCTCCGCAGATGTGGTGGTACGTTACCAAGGGGGAGTGAACGCTGGACATACCATCGTAGTTGAAGGTCAAACCTTTAAGCTGCACCTAATTCCCTCTGGTATTCTGTATCCCAAAACTGAATGTATTATTGGCTGTGGAACAGTCATAGATCCACAGGTCTTGATAGCAGAACTCGATCAACTAGAAGAATTAAATATTTCTACCGCCAAGCTGTTAATATCTGAGACAGCCCATGTCACTATGCCTTATCATCGGTTGATTGATCAGGCATCAGAGGAACGACGGGGAAGTTATAAAATTGGCACGACAGGTAGAGGGATTGGCCCTACCTATGCTGATAAATCAGAGCGTACAGGTATCAGAGTTTTAGACTTGATAGACCCGGAAGCGCTACGTGAGAAGTTGGAATGGACGATTAATTATAAAAACGCTATTTTAGAAAAACTTTACAATCTACCGCCGCTCAATCCCGAAGAAGTAATTGAGCAGTATCTAGGTTACGCCGATCGCTTGCG
Organism: Nodularia chucula CCY0103; assembly: GCF_963923915.1. Taxonomy (NCBI): domain Bacteria; kingdom Bacillati; phylum Cyanobacteriota; class Cyanophyceae; order Nostocales; family Nodulariaceae; genus Nodularia; species Nodularia chucula. The sequence goes on from NZ_CAWUOL010000007.1 coordinate 72,857, forward strand.
GCCTTACGTGGTGGATACATCATTAAAAATATATGATTCCATCCTGAAGCGGCGCAATATTTTGTTTGAAGGCGCACAAGGTACGCTCTTGGACTTAGATCATGGTACTTACCCTTATGTTACTTCCTCTAACCCGGTAGCGGGTGGGGCTTGTGTGGGTACGGGTTTAGGACCAACAATGATTGACCGGGTAATTGGGGTGTCAAAAGCCTACACCACCAGGGTAGGAGAGGGGCCTTTCCCCACGGAATTGCATGGAAAAGTGGGAGAATTGTTATGCGATCGCGGTGCAGAATTTGGCACAACTACAGGACGGAAGCGTCGCTGTGGCTGGTTTGATGCTGTTATCGGTCGCTATGCTGTGCGAATCAATGGTATGGACTGTATGGCCATTACCAAACTCGATGTTTTAGATGAACTAGAGGAAATTAAAGTCTGTGTCGCCTACGAAATAGATGGCGAATGCTGCGAACACTTCCCCACTAGTTCCCGTCGATTTGCTCAATGTCGCCCCATTTACAAAACCCTTCCAGGATGGCAAGTATCAACCAGCGAATGTCGTAAACTGGAAGACTTACCACCCCAAGCCCTAGACTACCTAAAATTCTTAGCGGAATTAATGGAAGTTCCCATTGCGATCGTCTCTTTAGGCGCTAGTCGTGATCAGACTATTATCGTGGAAGACCCCATTCACGGGCCAAAACGAGCTTTATTGCACCCTGACGGTACACCCGCCTCTTTACTCAGTGCTTAGTACCTCTGGTAGCAAGTGCTAATAACTCACAACTTACAACTCACAACAGATAACTGACAAACTATATGGCTATTCAAGTCGAATCTCAAAAGCGACCAGAAGGTAGCAAGCCAAATGCTTTACGCCGTTCTGGTCTTATCCCTGCTAATTTGTACGGTCACAAAGGTGCAGAATCAATTTCTCTGGTAGTGCAAGCGAAAACCATTGAGCGCCTGCTCAAACAAGCTACTGTCAACAAAACAGAAATTGAATTGAATATCCCTGAACTGGAGTGGAACGGTAAAACTGTACTTAAAGAAGTTCAATCCCATCCAGCCAAAGGTTTTATCTATCACGTCAGCTTTTTTGCTTGTCCTCAAGGTTAAGGACAACACCAGAAAATACAAAAATTTCTTGGTAATTAGCAAGCAACAGATTTGCTCTACAAGAAATTTTGTTTTGAATGCAATCTGGGAATTTATCTGTCGGAAAACTGCAAAATTTGTAATAATTGCTGACTATACCAGGGTTCAACCCCTGGTTTTTTGTTAAAAGCGTGAGATTATGGGTTTAGGAGTTGGTGTGTGACTCTGAAAAATGCATAAATCCTGCGGGATTTATATTCAACTTCTCCTAGTGTCCCATCCATAATTTTTATGACAGAAGTAAATCTTCCAACTTTAATTCAGCAGATGTTAAAGCCGGGATTTTATCCCCATACCGTCACAGAACCAATTCAACTGATTCAAACTCATATTTCTTATGTACTCCTGACCGGAGATTATGCCTATAAGGTGAAAAAAGCAGTCAATTTTGGCTTTTTAGATTTTTCTACTTTAGAGAAACGCAAACATTTTTGTCAGGAAGAATTGCGTCTGAATCAACGGGGAGCAGCTGAACTATATTTGCAAGTATTGCCTGTAACTGTTGCCAATGAAAAATATGATCTAGGGGGAACAGGAAAAGCTGTAGAATATGTCCTGAAAATGCGGCAATTTCCCCAAGAGTTCCTATTTAGTACATTGTTTGAGCAAGGTAAGCTAACTGAAACTCACCTAGAAGAGTTAGGAAAAATTGTAGCTAAATACCACGCTAAATCTGCAACTAATGATTATATTCGCAGTTTTGGAGAAGTCCCACAAGTACGGGCGGCAATTGATGAAAATTATCAACAAACTGATAAGTATATTGGTGGACCGCAAACACAGAAACAGTTTCAGGAAACAAAAAAATATACAGATAGTTTTTTTGTAGAACGTCCAGAATTATTTACCTCCAGAATTGCTCATAACTATATTCGAGAGTGTCACGGTGATTTACACCTGAGAAATATTGCGCTGTGGAATGATCAGATTACTCTTTTTGACTGCATTGAGTTTAATGAGCCGTTTCGCTTTGTGGATGTGATGTATGATGTGGCGTTTACGGTGATGGATTTAGAAGCGCGACAACGGCCTGACTTGGGGAATGCGTTTTTGAATACTTATGTTGAGCAAACTGGTGATTGGGAAGGATTGCAAGTTCTACCTTTATATTTAAGTCGTCAGGCTTATGTGAGGGCTAAGGTAACTTCATTTTTGTTAGATGATCCGAATATACCAGATACAGCTAAGGAAGAAGCGGCAAAAACGGCGGCTGAATATTACAAACAGGCTTGTGATTATACTCAACCCAAGGCAGGTAAACTGATTTTGATGTCTGGGATATCAGGTTCAGGGAAGTCAACCACGGCAAAATATTTAGCTCGTGAATTAAAAGCTATTCAAATTCGCTCAGATGCAGTGAGGAAACATTTGGGGGGAATTTCTCTGGAGGAACGTGGTGGGGATGATTTATACACTGCGGAAATGACGGAGAAAACCTATGCTCGTTTGTTGAATCTAGGAGTGATGCTGGCGAGACAAGGTTTTAATGTGATTCTAGATGCGAAGTATGATCAACGACATCTGCGACAAGATGCGATCGCTCAAGGGGAAAAATATCAACTTCCGCTACAAATTATTTACTGCACAGCACCTTTAGAAGTGGTGCAAGAGCGTCTGGCTAAACGGGTGGGCGATATTGCTGATGCTACTATCGATTTATTACCATCGCAACTTCAGCAAGCTGAGGAATTTACCGCCGAGGAACAGCCCTATGTGCAAATTTGGGACACCACCCAACCACCACAAACACAAGTAAAATAAGTGTGGGACTTACGCAGACTCTGAATATTCTTGGTGTTCTCGGCTGCTAAAGTGATTACAGTCTTAATCTTGAGAGCAGCCAGTAATATCAGGCAAAAGTCAAATACTCGCTGTGACTTGGTTTGGGAACTTTGTCATTTCCTCACACCCTTTGTGCTGGCTATAAATGTTAAGGTGCGAGCAATTTTCGCGTAAGTCCTCAAGTACCGAACTCGAAGTATTTATTACGTTATGGCATCAAACAATCAAGGTTTACCCCCGATCTCACCGGCATTTTTTACTCAACTGATGTTTGGGGGATTTTTAGTATCTATATTCAGGATGGCGGGGCTTTCATTACCCCTGAGCATTTTTCTAGGGATTATTGCTGGTTTCGTTTTAGGTTGGTTGACTAATTCCAGTCAAAGTCCCAACCAGGAAAGCACTATAGCCTCATCTGAGGGAGTTGATGCAGGTCTAAAATATTGGTTATTTTTCCTGGTGGGATTTGTATTTTTGGGTTATTCTCCGCCTGTAAGTATCATGTTGGGTGTGATTGGTGCTATTGGCGGCGGTTGGATTACTGCGTGGTGGGGATGTAAAGAATCTATGCAAACTCAGCTACCCCTAGAAGCTGTAGAGGTGGATAAAAATGATACTCCCAGGGAAAGAATTATTAAACAACAAAGAAGAAGAAGGCTTACCCGTCGTTATCGTCGGGCTTCTGGAAGTTTCAATTTCCGGTTTTGGGAAAAGTGAGGTTAAATCCGGAGTGCGATCGCATTGATAATTCCCACACTCCCCACACTCCCCCCACTCCCTACTCCCCACTCCCCTGAATATAATGTCTAAAAATTTACCTTATATTATGCCTGCACCTCAATCAGACGTTGAGGAGGGCTTTGCTAATTACCAAATAACGCAGGAATTTTACCGAGAGGTTTATACACGCTCAGAGTTTGAAAATTATTGTCGGTGGTATGAAATAACGGCCGAACAAAATCGCCAAGACTTGGAAAAAATGCGCGGCGAATTGAATATTTTCCAGTGGTTTCGCCGCTCGTGAGCGATTTAGATGAGTTCTAGCTCATTTTCACGTAAATGAGCTTTAAATTTTTTACTAAATTTCACTACAATTGGCAAATTAGCGCTAACGGGTCTACCTTGCCATTCAGTAGCAATACTTATGACTTCGCCTTCTGTATCTTTAATGTCACAAGCCTGACCACGATGCTCAGGATGATGATAAACCACTACCGACTCTTTAACACGGACGCGATCGCCAACTTTCATAACAACATTTACACCTAGCTTTTCCTGTTCCACAAGCATCTCCACAAGCACTCCTCATGCTTACTGCTGTAATTGAAAAAACTGTTTGCCACAGTTAATTTTCAAATCCCATTGGGATAAAAGCTCTGTTTTACTCCTCTGTAACTGATACACAAACAAAGCCTGCCCACGCAGGCTTTAATAGTAGTTAGTCAGCGACATTCGGATAATAAAAAACCCGCTTTGGTTTTGCTGTGCGCTTTAACGACAAATCCAATTCTACAACAATTGACGCTCTCACTGCTAATTGCTAGTCATTGGTCATTGGTCTCCGGACATATTCCTTGTATTCTGGGGGGAAGTTGGCGGCATATTTGTTGCAATTTTTGGGGATTTAGTTGCCACAAAGCAAATAATCCCAGACTTGTACCCCCCACTAGTGCCGCCATTAAGCCTAAAATTAACATCTTCCTCTGAGGGGAAATTGCTTTTTTGACTGGGGCGGAAGTAGTAGAGTCTGGTAAATCATTAACTGTCACATCTACATCCACCACTGTGGGGAAACTCTCCTCTAGAGAAGATTCTGGTTCTAGTTCCTCCAGTTCCTCCAGTTCCTCCAATTCTTCTGGTTCTGCTGTGGGCGAGGCTGGAGTAATTGGCATTAAATATTCTCTAGATACTTGGCAAAGAGTCATGACCACAGAAGTATTATCATGACCATTTTTGCTGTTTGCTAAACTAATCAAATCAGTGACAGCATTGGCTACTGAAAGTTCACCTAATAGCACCGGAATTACATAATTCTGCCAAGATTTTTCTACCCAGTCATGATCACTTAAACCATCAGAACACAAAAGTAATACACCGTCTTCTTCTAAAATTAAACGCCTCACCACAATGTGCAGAGATTCGGCATCTTTAGTTCCCAAAGCTTGGGTGAGGGCAGTGGCATCTATACTTGCACTTGCTTGACGATAAAGACTGCGGCCAGCCGTAACTTCTCGTGTCGCCACAACATCATCTACTGTGAGTAGCTGACAGTAATTGGGAGTTATCCAATAGGCACGACTATCGCCAATATTAGCTAAATAAACTTCATGGGCATTATTTGACTGCTGACCAGAAATTGTAGTGATTTTTTGTGGTACTTGTACCGCCATCACTAAGGTTGTCGCCATACGTTCTCTACCTTGGCGCTTCTGTGCGTCATTGGAGGCAGATAAAACATTATTGACTACGCGTAAGCTGGCTTCCAGTTGTGACTGTAATAAAGTATGGGGAACTGGTTCGGTTTGTTCTGCTACTTCCGCAAACAAAGCTCTAATTTGCAGTTTTAGAGATTGTACAGCTAATTGACTGGCAACCTCACCGCCTTGGTGTCCACCGATGCCATCGCAAACAATGGCTAGATGTGGGATGATCGGGTCATCCAGGTCAGTAGTAGTCATGGGGTAACAATTGTCTTCATTGTGCCGCAATTCTGGGCCAATATCAGTTTCTCCGGCTACTTTGAGACTTAATGGTAATTCTGCTGCGGATGATAGTAATAAAGTATTGAGTTGAGTAGTAATAGTTTCTAGCTTCACCTCTGGGCTACTCATCTGTTGAATGATGTTTTCTAATTCTGAAGATACGGGGGTATTTACAGATGCTACCCAAGGCTGCCAACATTGAGCTAAATCCAATAGGGTGGGTGGTTGATTTTCCAGTTGGTGATCAAGTTCCAATAGTCGCACACACCAACCTTGCGATCGCAAATTCTCAGGTATCAATAAACTCTGGGCAACTCCTAACTCCAATAAAAGTGGCCACAGTTGCAGAATTTGCCATAACCAATAAACTTGTCTCACCGCCGTTGCTTGTCCCCAAGCCTCCGCAATAGTGGGGTAAAGATTGCCTCTATCATCTATCGGCACATTTTCCAGCAACAAAATATCATCTGTATCTGCATCTGTAGATTCAGCAAACCCATACACTTCCGGTAAGTGCAACCGTTCTCGATACAACCTTAAGTAAGGCATAACCACTTCTGGCAACTCTGCCGGTACTTTTGGCCCTAACCCCGGTTGAGTATCTAACCACACCTGTGGTGTAATCACCTCATATCTATTTAGCACTTTTGTTCCCGGTGACATGGTAGCGGCTAAGGAACCACTAGCCCACAGATAGCGGTGAACTAAAGGAGTTTGGCAACTGACACAAATCTTTTCTCCCAAAGGATTAATGGGGTCAGTACAGTGTGGATTAATACAGTTAATTATCCGTTGTGTAGAAATAACCATAGTATAAAGTCAAAAAATAACCCAAGTTGTGAATTTCAATTAAATTTATCTTTGCCGGACTGGAACGCTACAATAAACTGGATTCTTATACCCATGAACACAGCTTTTTACTGAAATTCATCACAGATCAAGTTTTGGTTTCCGTAAACAGTTAAAGTCAAGGTGTATTTAATCTCAACAATACATTTAGGTAAATGTAAAGTCTAGGATGCGGCTATGCCTACGCCAAGTTATACCTTAATCTGGCTCCTGGCAGGATCAGTTTTGTGTTTAATAGAACTTTTCTTACCATCGGCTTTTGTGGAATTTATGATGGGAGTTAGTGCCTTGATTGTGGCACTACTGTCTCTGTTAGGTTTGGGCAATTTATGGTTACAAGTCACAGCTTGGCTACTGCTATCTACAGTGCTGATTCTGTTGTCTCGTCGCTTTTTGCAACCGCGCCGGGTAGAATCAAAACTTAAAGATACAGTTATAGCCGAAACCTTAACAGCAATTCCGGCTGGGGAAACTGGGCGGGTGCTGTATGAAGGCAATTCTTGGCGCGCCGAATGCGATGATGAACTACTCAGCATTGAACCACATCAACGAGTTTATGTAGTGAGAAGACAAGGAACGACTTTGATTGTCATGCCTGATTATCTCTTGCGTTGATTCGGAGTTGGTAAATCAGAACAAGGAAAATTAAGGACGAAAAAGAGAAACATAACACAATACAGTGCAGTATACAGTGCAGTTAAGCCTCTCTTTACTTTCCTCTCTCTGTGTTCTTTGCGTTCTCTGCGGTGCGTGTAAAAAATTGACTTTGACCAAGAGTTTTAGCCTTAAATGAACCGGATTGAAATATAACAGGGAGCAGGTTGGGCTTGAAACTCCTTTATTGCAAGGGTTTCATCATCTGTTTTTGTCCTAACTTTCTGAGCGGTTGCTATCAATGCTATTGATAAATTAGGAGAATAAATACATGGATAACTTTTTTTTACTAATCTTTTTAGCCCTGGGTGGTTCTGCTGCTGTAGCCTCCGTCAAAATTGTCAATCAAGGAAACGAAGTTTTAGTTGAGAGGTTGGGTAGCTATGACCGCAAGCTACAGCCAGGACTGAGGTTGATGTTGCCTTTTTTAGATAAAATTGTCTACCAACAAACTATCCGCGAAAAAGTTTTAGATATTCCTCCGCAAAAATGTATTACCCGCGACAACGTAGGTATTGAAGTTGATGCCGTGGTTTACTGGCGAATTGTAGATATGGAAAAGGCTTGGTATAAAGTGGAAAACCTCCATGCAGCCATGACAAATTTGGTGCTAACTCAAATTCGTTCCGAAATGGGACAACTAGAGTTAGATAAAACTTTTACCGCCCGTTCTCAAATCAACGAAATGTTGTTGCGGGAGTTAGATATTGCCACTGACCCTTGGGGTGTAAAAATTACACGGGTGGAATTGCGCGATATTGTCCCATCCCAAACAGTGCGGGAATCAATGGAGTTGCAAATGGCCGCAGAACGCCGCAGACGGGCGGCAATTCTCACTTCTGAGGGAGAACGGGAATCTGCTGTTAATAGCGCTAGGGGTAAGGCTGAGGCGCAAATTTTAGATGCTGAAGCTCGCCAAAAAGCTACTATTCTGCAAGCTGAAGCCCAGCAAAAATCTATTGTTTTACAAGCCCAAGCAGAACGCCAACAACAAGTTCTGAAGGCGCAAGCCACCTCGGAAGCCCTGCAAATTATCACTAAAACTCTCAATAGTGAACCAGGCGCACAAGAAGCATTGCAGTTTTTAATGGCTCAGAATTACTTGGAAATGGGTATCAAGATTGGTACTAGCGACAGCAGCAAGGTGATGTTTATGGACCCCCGCAGTATTCCTGCAACTTTAGAGGGGATGCGTTCTATTGTTTCTGATACTTCTACTAATTCTTTGTTTGGCGGTGAGACTCCAGGGGGTAATCAACATCGCTCTAGCTAAGAAGACCTGAGAGTGTCAAACTCTCAGGTATCAAGACACTGAGTTTCCCGTATACCGCGAGGTCTTATGACTATGGATTTAATTCTTTGTCACACCACCGCAGATTTTGACGCATTAGGAGCCGCAGTTGGTTTGACTTGCCTATTACCAGGGAGTAAAATTGTCCTGAGTGGTGGCGCACATCCACCTGTGAGAGATTTTTTAGCACTGCACCGGGATGAGTATTCCCTGATTGAAAGACGCGCAGTTAATCCTGAAAAAATTCGTTCTATTAGGGTTGTGGATACGCAACAGCGCGATCGCCTGGGTAAAGCTGCTGAATGGTTAGATTTACCCAGATTAAAAGAAATAATAGTTTATGACCATCACTTAAGTCAACAGCTAAATATTCCCGCCACCGCATCCCATATTGAACCCGTGGGAGCCTGTACAACTTTAATGGTGGAACAATTGCAACAACAGCAAATTCCCCTGACCTTATCTCAAGCCACAGTCATGGCTTTAGGTATTCATGTCGATACAGGTTCCTTAACCTTTGATAGTGCCACACCCAGAGATGCCCTCGCTTTAGCTTGGTTAATGCAACAGGGAGTCAGTTCATCAGTAATTTCCACTTATCTTGATCCTGGTTTGTCGCCGCAATTACAGCAGCTACTAACTCAATCCCTGGAAAATTTACAATATTTTTCTCTACATGGATATACTATTGCTTGGGTAACATTGAGAACAGAAGAATTTGTCCCAGGATTATCAAGTTTAGCTTCTCAACTGGTAGAATTAACCGAAATAGATGCCTTACTATTAGCAAACGAATACACCCACAAAGAAGATGACTGGCGCTTAACAATCATTGGCAGAAGCCAAATTCCCGGTGTAAATCTTAACCTCTTATTTCAAATGTTCGGTGGTGGTGGACATTCCCAAGCTGCATCATTGAGTTTACGCCAAGTAAATACACAGCAAACATTACAACAACTCCTAGACGGTATCAAAGCGGCAACTCCACATCCCCCCACAGCCAGAGATTTGATGTCCTCCCCAGTTCGCACCATTCGCCCCGACACCACAATTTCCCAAGCACAAAGCATATTATTACGCTATGGACACTCTGGTTTATCTGTAGTCGATACTCAGGGAAAACTTGTAGGAATTATTTCTCGGCGGGATATAGATATTGCCCTACACCACGGATTTAGTCATGCACCAGTTAAAGGATACATGACAACTAAAGTCAAAACTATTACACCAGATACCATCCTGCCGCAAATTGAATCCCTGATGGTAACTCATGATATTGGACGCTTACCAGTATTAGCCAACGGGCAATTAGTCGGAATTGTCACCCGTACCGATGTCTTGCGGGAATTACATCAAGCCGATACAGAAGATAAATTCAAAATTGAAAATCCAAAATTTAAAATTAACTTTAATACTGAGTTACAAAATCGCCTGACACCGCAACTATGGCAATTACTCACAGTAGCATCCCAAGCAGCCGAAAAACGCGGTTGGCATCTTTACTTAGTCGGGGGTGCAGTGCGGGATTTACTGTTAGCCAAATCAGCCGCACAGACATTAATGATTACAGATATTGACCTTGTGGTTGATGGCTTTCACCAAGCAGCCGATGTAGGCGCTGGTGTAGAACTGGCAAAAGCACTCCAAAAAATCTATCCAGGGGCGCGGTTAGAAATTCATGGGGCTTTTCAAACTGCGGCTTTACTATGGCACAAAGACCCAGAATTAGATTCGTTATGGATTGATATTGCGACTGCGAGAACAGAGTTTTATCCTTACCCAGCCGCTAACCCGGAAGTTGAAGCTAGTTCCATTCGTCAAGATTTGTATCGTCGAGACTTTAGTATAAACGCCCTGGCCTTGCGTCTTACCTCTCCTCGTCCTGGGGAATTACTCGACTTTTTCGGCGGGTTACTAGATTTAGAAACCAAGCAAATTCGGGTGTTACATCCCAATAGCTTTATTGAAGATCCTACCCGCATTTATCGAGGTGTGCGCTTTGCTGTGCGCTTTGGTTTTGAGTTGGAATCGCAAACCCAAGAGTTTATTCAGTATGCCATTAACAGTGGCGTTTACGATCGCACCGCCCAAACAAATACCAAAACCCCAGCCTTACAAACTCGACTCAAAGCTGAATTAAAATACATTCTTCAAACTCCCTATTGGCAATCAGCTTTACAACTACTGAATAAATTAGGAGCTTTGCAGTGTATCCATCCTACCCTGAAGCTAGATAAATCACTGTTGAAGCAATTGCAATTATTAGAACGCTGTTTACGGAGATTTGACCCCCCAGAAACTCTGATTCACTGGGAAATGCGCCTAGAAGCGTTAATTGCCCATTTAGAACCCCAATATCGGAGAAAAGTCGCCAAAAATCTGCATTTACCAGAGGATGGGATTAAACGCTTGGAAAATTTGGACAAAGCCCAAACTCAGGTAGAGGAATTATTACCTAGTTTGCAAAGTCCCAGTCAAATAGTGCAGGTGCTACAACAGTATGATTTACCCATGCTGATTTTAATTGCTTTGCCTAGTCCCAGAAATATCAGACGGCAGATATGGCATTATTTAACAGTTTTGGCAAATGTGCAGCCAATAATTAATGGCAATGATTTAAAGCAATTAGGCTACAAACCAGGGAAACAATATCGCCAAATATTAGATGATTTACTCACTGCTACTTTAGATAAAGTAATTGAAAATAGAGAAGAAGCTGAAGAGTTTTTATCCCAACATTATCCTCAATAAATTGTCTAGCACAGAGGTAATTTTTATGCAAATCCAAACACAAAAACGCCAGTACACCCCAGAAGAATATTTACAACTAGAAGAGACAGCAGAATATAAAAATGAATACCTAGATGGAGAAATTGTCCCGATGGCTGGTGGTACAACTAATCACAACGAAATAGCAGGTAATTTTTATGCTAATTTCAAATTCAGAATGCGGGGTAAAAATTACAAAATTTACATGGGTGATGTCAAATTGTGGATACCCCGTTACCACATCTACACATATCCTGATGTGATGATTATTCCAGGAGAACCGATATATGAAGGAACTGGGACTACGACTGTAACTAACCCTTTAATAATTGCCGAAGTATTATCTAAATCTACAGAAACTTACGATAAAACCAGTAAATTTAGATATTATCGTTCTCTTCCCACATTTCAAGAATATATTATGATTGACCAATACGAATATTTTGTAGAGCAGTTTCATAAAAATAATGATGGTCAATGGGTATTAACAGAGTACGAAACCCAAGATGCTATGTTATCACTACAAACTATTGATTATCAAACTTCTCTCAATGATATTTATGAAGCGGTAAGTTTTGAATGAGAATAAGATTAGCTTTTACCATCCAGAATCAACATAATTCGTGATGGACTTAATTCAAAGATTATATTGGGGTTTATACGCTCTTAAATTACGAATTACGTTAGCGAAGCTCCTCCGAAGGAGGCATTACGAATTAAATAGTATCAGGGTCAATATTTAACTCTCGCAGTTTTGCTGCTAAACGTTCGGCTTTTTGTTCTACCTGTTCTACTCTTTGTTCTGCTTGTTCTACTCTTTGTTCTGCTTGTTCTGCTGTTTCTTCCGGTGTCGGCACTAATTGCCCAAGTTGTGTAAAAAATCTCACTAGTCCTTCATGAACTCCCAGATATAAACATAGTTGATGACTCCACAAATGTCCTTGTTCATTGGGTTGTAGAGGTTGATATTCTCCATCGACTAAGTGAAACCCTGCAAACTCTAAGGTGTAAGGGTCAAACCAAAAATAATCCAGAGTGCGGAAAGTATCTTGATAAATTTGTTTCTTTAATTCTTTGTCTGTCTGTGCTGTGGAATCAGAAAGAATTTCTACAATGACATGGGGATATTTGCCATTTTCTTCCCAAACTACCCAACTTTTACGGGTTTTACGTTCTGTGTCTAAAACAACGAAGAAATCAGGCCCTCTAAAGTCTTGTGATTTGCGTTGGTGGGGACTGTAGTAAATGGTGAGGTTTCCCGCCGCATAAAAATCATTTTTATCTCGCCACAGCCATTTTAAGCATTTTAGCAAGAGCATGATTTGCTCTAAATGTAGTTCGGTTTCCAAGGGAGGTTCGTCACTATATAAATCACTAGGAGGAAAGATAACATTTTGGTCAATGCCTGCTTGAGGAGCTAATTCTTGAGCAATGGTCATAGAATAATTATGGCATTAAGTAGTTATCAGTCGATTTTAGCATTTTTATGCTACTGGATGAGGACTTATGAATAATTGTTAAATTTAATACAAGCAACCTATGATAGCTTGTGTATACTTCCTGAAAGTATGCTTAATTATATTAACTTTGCGTAGCGGATACCTCAAATAAAGAGGTAAAAAATTTAACCGGGAGTTTCTTCTGGGATTAACAAAAAGGCGATCGCCTCATCACACCATTCAATCCACGTGGTTTCGTAGCGAATCCCACACCGCAGGGTGAGATACATATATCTGTGCGGGCGAGACAGTTGCTTCAAATCGCCAAATTCTAGTTCGCGGGAGCGATAAAAATCCAGTTTTTGTTGATGAAATTGCTTACGTCGTTCAATTTCCCGGATGAGGATATCTTCAGGAACGATAAATCCACTGCGTACTTTTACTAATAAATCTTCACGGATGGCGGTTGCTTGAGAGGGTTCAGCAATCCAAGAAATTAGTTCTTGTCTACCTGTATCAGTAAGGGAATAGATTTTTTTGTCGGGACGAACTGATTGGGGCAATATTTCCACTTCTACCCAGTTTTTCTCCTGCATTCGTGCCAGTTCTCGATAAATCTGCTGGGATGTGGCTTGCCAGTAACAACTGACTTTTTCATTAAATTCTTTGCTCAGATCGTAGCCTGTCTGAGGGGATTGAAGCAAGATGCTGGCGATCGCATGGGCTAGGCTCATAACTTTTCCTTGACATAAACAACTAGTTGCACATAACCTTTTGTTTATACAACTAATTTTATAACAGTTGGTTGGGTATCACAACGCTTCTTGTCAACGTAGCACAAAAATGAGTATGGAAGCCGATGTTAGGGAAATAGATGTACAGGTGGGAGAAGAGGCTGTGAAGCATCCCCAAAAGACTGGCGTGAGGAATATCTTAATTGCCAGTGGAATGGTGGTGGCGATCGCCTTTGGAGTGTATGAACGGTTGTCAACTGGACAGGAAGCGGCAGTTTCTCCCCCCTTGACAGTGGAAGTCATCAAACTCCAGTCAGTACAGTCTTACCAAGTGAAGCGCTTTTATACAGGGGAAATAGTAGCCACTCGCCGCAGCGATTTGGGCTTTGAGCGGGGGGGTAAAGTTATTGAAATCCTGTTTAATCGGGGGCAAACTGTAGAAAAAGGCGCAGTTATTGCTCGGTTAGATACGCAAAATCTTGAAGCACAATTAGCACAATTAGCAGCCCAGCGATCGCGTGCAGTGGCAGAATTACGAGAATTGCAAAATGGTCCACGCAAAGAAACCATTGATGCGGCTCGTTCTCAAGTAGCAGATTTAGAAAATCGGTTGCGTTTGGAAAATAGTCGCCGCGATCGCCGTACCTACCTCTACAAAGAAGGCGCAATTTCCCGTGAACAGTTGGAAGAAGTCGCATTTAATCGAGATGCCCTGGCAGACCGCCTGGCTGCTGCTGAGAGTGAATTAGCAGCGTTGCAAAACGGGACACGGCCAGAACAAATCGCTGCCCAATCCGCTACAGTGGCGCAAATTGCAGCCAGTATGGGCGATGTGGAAATTAATATTGCCAAAAGTACCCTCCGCGCTCCCTTTGATGGTGTAGTTGGGGAACGCAAATTGGATGAAGGGACTGTGGTACAAGCCGGACAAGCCATCCTCCGCCTAGTAGAAAATCTCACCCCGGAAGTAGAAATTGGCGTACCGCCCCAAGTGGTGCAGAACCTGAAAGTGGGGAGTTCTCAACAAGTACAGGTGGGCGATAGCATTTATCCGGCTCAAGTGCTGGCACATAAACCAGAAATCAACCCCCAAACCCGGACTCGGACAGTAGTTTTGCAATTAGCGACGAACGAGCAAACCATGCCAGCGTCAGGAGAAATCGCCCGTTTATCAGTGGAACAAACAGTCTCTACCCAGGGATTTTGGTTGCCAGTATCCGCCTTAATTAAGGGCGAGCGAGGCTTGTGGTCTTGCTTTGCCGTTGCCCCAGAAGGCGAAACCTATCGCATTGAACGGCGGGATGTGGAAGTCTTGTATACCGAAGGCGATCGCGTTTTAGTGCGCGGCACAATTATCGCCGGGGAAGAGGTAGTTAATAGTGGCACTCACCGCTTAATTGCTGGGCAAATCGTTAATAAGGAATAGATATGGCACGGTTATTTTTTCGCAACTTCCGCTTACTATTGTTGGCGATTTTTCTGATTGTGGCTTGGGGAAGCGTCACCTTTCAATCCCTACCCCGACTGGAAGATCCAGAACTCACTTCTCGTTTTGCTCTAGTTACTACTTTTTTGCCAGGAGGAACCGCCGAACGCACCGAATCCCTGGTTACAGATCCCATTGAAGTCAAAATTGCCGAAATTCCGGAAGTAAAAAGCTATGAGTCCACATCACGGGCTGGGGTTTCTACCATTGCCGTAGATCTACTGGATAGTGTGGGTAAAAACCGTGTCCCCTTGGTGTGGTCAAGAGTGCGGGATAAATTGCGCGAGGTACAAGGAGAATTACCCGCCGCAGCCAGTGAACCAGAATTAGATGAGGGAGAAGTCCGTGCCTATTCCCTCCTAGCTGCCTTGACTTGGGAACAGTCTGATGCACCGAATTACGCCATTTTACAACGACGGGCAGAGGTGTTAAAAAATGCTTTGCGATCGCTCTCTGGGACTGATGAAGTGGAGATTTTTGGCGCACCCCAAGAAGAAATCACAGTGAATGTGAATACAGAAACCCTTGCCAGTTTAGGAATTACCGCCTCAGAACTAGCAGGACAAATTGAAAACAGCGATGCGAAAACTTCCGCCGGACAGTTTCGCGGTGACAATACCCTGCTGTATGAAGTGCAAGGAGAATTAGACACCCTGAACCGTTTGCAGCAGATACCTGTAAGTTGTGCTGGCTGTGAATCTAACCGGGAATTTCGGCTTTTGGCAGACATCGCCACCATTGAGAAAGGAATCGCCACACCCCCCACAGAATTGGCATTTACTGCTGGTAAAGCGGCGATCGCCGTTGCTGTTTATGTCCAGCCCCAATATCGTTTAGATCGCTGGGCTGTAGATGCACAGAAGGCAATCGATACCTTTCGGGCTGATTTACCCAAGGGTATACAATTAGAGATTGTCTTTGATCAGAGTCGTTATGTAACTGAGCGGTTAAATAATCTCATCAGTAATTTGCTATCTGGTGCTTTGCTGCTGTTTGTGATTTGCATGATCATGATGGGTTGGCAACAGGCATTAGCTGTACAAATGGCACTACCGCTTTCAGTAGCGATCGCCCTGATTGTCATGGGATTATTGAATATTCCCTTACACCAAATGTCGGTAACGGGGCTAATTGTAGCCTTGGGCATTCTGGTGGATAATGCGATTATTCTTGTAGATGAGATGAATATCCGCCTCAAAGGGGGAATGCCATTAGAAACTGCCATTACAGAAACCGTGCAGTATCTTCGCGCTCCTTTGCTGGGGGGGACTTTAACCACTGTATTTTCCTTTGCACCCATTGCCTTACTTCCCGGTGCAGTCGGTGAATTTGTGGGGACAATTGGTTTAAATGTAATTTTGGCCGTGTTGGCTTCGCTGTTGGTAGCATTAACGATTACGCCAGCGATTACCGCCAAAATTTATCAGTGGCATCACCGCCGCTCTTCTAAAGGTGTAATTGGTAACAGAAAATGGTGGGAATCAGGATTTTCTCATCCTGGACTCACAGCCTGGTATCGCCGATCTTTGCAGTGGTCTTTCAGATATCCTAAACGGGCGATCGCCTTAACGCTGATTTTACCAGTAATGGGGTTTACCCTCATGTCCACCTTAAGTTTACAATTCTTTCCCCCTGCCGATCGTGAACAATTCATAGTGGAGTTGGAATTGCCTCCCACCAGTTCTCTCACGCAAATTCAACAGCTGACACAAGAGGTAGAAGCCACCTTACGCAGTCATTCTCAGGTTCAACAAGTGTATTGGTTTTTGGGCAAGAGTGCGCCGAAAGTCTATTACAACCAACTGACTAATCGGGAGAACGAAAGCAGTTTTGCGGGAGCCATTGTGCAGATGAATGGTATTGCGGCGGATAGCTTCATTCGTCAACTGCAAACGGAATTTAACAGCGCCTTTCCCAATGTTCGTGCTTTAGTAAGGGTGTTTGAGCAGGGGCCACCTTTTGAAGCCCCCATTGAGATCCGAATTTACGGCTCTGATGTTGAACGCCTCCAAGAATTAAGTGAGGAAGTCCGGGCAATTTTGGCAGAAGTTCCCACTATTACCCACATTCGTAGCCGCATCAACGATGTGCTTCCCCAACTATCCCTGGATATTAACGAACCAGAAGCGCGATCGCGGGGTTTAAGCCGCAGGGAAATTGCACGGCAATTGCAAATCATCACCGAAGGGGTAAACGGTGGCACAATTTTAGAAGATACCGAAGAAGTACCTATCCGAGTCCGTCTCAGTAATAGCGAACGTGCTGACTTAAGCCAATTACAATCAGTGAATCTTCTGCCCAGCGATCGCAACGGCTACATTCCCTTAGAAACCATTGGCAAACTCAATCTCGTCCCCAAAAATGCTGCCATCACCCGTAAAAACGGTCGTAGAGTTAGCACCGTCCAAGGCTATCTCACAGCCGGAACCTTACCTGCTGACGCTCTAGCTGATTTTCGCCCACGTTTGCAAAAATCTTTCTCTCTACCCCAAGGCTATAGCCTAGAATTTGGTGGAGAAGAAGCAGAGCGTAACAGTGCCACTGGTGGACTACTCGGTTATGGCATTGTACTAGGGATTGCCCTGGTGGTAACTCTGGTACTGTCGATGGATTCCTTCGCCCTTGCGGGTTTGATTGGTATTGTGGCCATTCTGTCCATCGGTTTGGGAGGATTATCGGTTTGGCTATTTGGCTATCCCTTTGGCTTCAATCCTATCATCGGTACAGTAGGACTGATTGGGGTAGCTGTCAATGATGCCATTACTGTTCTCACCGCGCTGAAAAGTGATTCCTTAGCTCAGACTGGTAATCGCCCAGCCATGATCGAAACCGTCATCCACACTACCCGCCACGTACTGACAACCACATTCACCACCATAGCAGGCTTTATGCCCTTGATTCTAGGCGGCGGTGGATTTTGGCCTCCGCTAGCA
This sequence comes from Nodularia chucula CCY0103, assembly GCF_963923915.1. Classification (NCBI taxonomy): domain Bacteria; kingdom Bacillati; phylum Cyanobacteriota; class Cyanophyceae; order Nostocales; family Nodulariaceae; genus Nodularia; species Nodularia chucula. The sequence continues at coordinate 90,654 of NZ_CAWUOL010000007.1, forward strand.
GTAGTGATTGCCGGCGGTGTAGCTGGTGCAACCATTCTCGCCCTTTACTTTATTCCCTGTGCCTATTTATTGTTCTTATCGGCAAAACCACGCCAAGAGCGATCGCCTCTATCACCTAATGTCACGTGAGCGCTACACATAGCTGGGGAGTGGGGAGTAGGGAGTGGGGCAATACGGTTCAGTTAAGATTCAAACTCTTCGTTTAGGTCATTTTTTTAACGAACCGCCAAGAACGCCAAGGACACCAAGTGAAGAATGAGAAGGAAGAAATGTTTAACTGAACTGTATTGGGGAGTAGGTTTGCCCTGAGCGTAGTCGAAGGGGAATGGGGTAAAAGCTTTTCGGTATCTAACTTTTATGATCAGTTTATGCCCTAACGTCCTTGGCGGTTGCTATAAAATGCTAAAATATTAAAAATCAAACCTCAACCAAATCCCTGCAATGAAGTAGTACCAAACAACTGTTGCACCTAAGCAACAAATGTCAAAACAAAATCCACCAAACATATTTGACAGGTTACTTCACAATAGTCATGTACTAAAAATATTGTCATCTCTACATCAAGCCGTTAGATAAATGACTGCGGCTAAATATTTTGTACGTTTTATCTATCCGTAGTTGTTAACGGGTGGAAGTTTGGCAATTGAGGTTTGCAAAGAATGTCCAAAAAATCAATATTATTAGCTGAGAATCTAGCCTATCAACTCTGCTTAGATAGAACTTTATTTCAACAAGTCAACTTGAGTATTGATGCGGGGAATCGTATTGCTTTAGTTGGTCGCAATGGCATTGGTAAATCAAGTTTATTAAAAATACTTGCAGGTGAAATTATTCCTAGTATTGGCTCTGTATCCCGTAACGGTGTTGTTTACTATTTGCCCCAAATCAGCACTATTAAACAACAAATCACAGCAGATACAGTATTAAATTATTTGATTTCGATTTCTGATGAATGGTGGGAAATTGCCGGAATTTTACAGGCACAATTTCAGACAAATCTGGATTTATCTGTACCAATTGTTAATTTAAGCGGTGGGGAATTAAGCAAACTATTTTTAGCGATTGGTTTGGCGCAAAAACCGGATTTATTATTGCTAGATGAGCCAACAAATCATATAGATTTACTAGGATTAGAAAGCTTAAGGCAGTTTCTAGTAAACTTTTCCGGTGCGTATGTAATTGTTTCTCACAAGCCTTTTTTCTTAGACCAAGTGACAGACGTGACTTGGGAACTTACAGATGGGGGTGTAAAAGTTTACGGAGGCAATTTTTCGGACTATCGCCAACAAAAGGAAATTGAGTTAGCAGCCGCAGTGCGATCGCACGAAGTCGCCAAAAAGGAACTCAAACGCGTCCAAGCTACAGCTATCCAAGAACAGCAACGCGCCGCCCAATCAAACCGCAACGGTCGCGCTAAGTTTCTCAAAGGTAGTGTTGATAGAATCGCCGCCGGAGTCATTAAAAGCAAAGCTGAGACATCCACCGGAACTGCAAAAAAGAAACATGATGCAGCTGTAGCCAAAGCTAATCAACAATTTGCTGATACGAAGGTGAAAACAACCAAAGTAACAAGTATTCAGTTAGCAGAAACTAGTCAAAAACGCCGCAATTTAATTGCTATTCAAGGTGCAAGTCTGTGGGTATCAGAACGCCTACTACTGCAAAACATTCAGCTGCATATTTCATCAGGCGAACGCCTAGCGATTGTCGGTGGAAATGGTTCTGGTAAATCAACTTTAGCGAAAGCAATTCTGGGAAGGGAAACCCAAACCATAATTTTAGAATCCGGTGAGGTGATATTTGCACCAGAAATGAAAGCGGTATATCTCGACCAAACCTATGCATTAGTCAATCGCCAGCAGACGATTCTGGAAAATATGCAAGCTGCCAATCCTAGCCTCAGCTATCAGCAGCTACGTCAGCAGCTAGGGCATTTTCTGTTTAAATACGACGACGACGTTCACAAAAGCGCCTCTGTACTCAGTGGGGGTGAATTAGCCAGACTAGCAATTTCCATGATCAGTATCTCAGAAATTGACTTACTAATTCTTGATGAGCCAACCAATAACCTAGATATCGAAACCGTGGCACAAATGATCACAGGAATCAACGAATATCAGGGTGCGCTTTGGGTGATTTCCCACGATATCGATTTTCTCAGCCGCATCCACATTACCCAGAGTTTCAAATTGCAAAACCAAACGTGTGAAATGACAACCCATTTACCCAATACACCCGAAAAATACTATGAAGAACTCTTAATCTGCCACAATGTATAAAAATGCCCCATTTTTTCCAGAGTACATAGGCGGCTGTGCGTCCATGACCCCAAATTATTATGTAGGACTCATCTTTGTTTGATTGTTGAAAAAACTCACTATGCTGTAACTGATTTTTCCTACTCCCCCCACACTCCCCACACCTCCCACACTCCCCACACTCCCCACACCCCATTCCCCAGCAAATGTCTAAAACTTGAAATTTATCGCTCTTCAGCATCAGCCGCAAAGCAGGTAGGCAAGTTATAATTCTCTTGCGGAGCAACGTAACAAAAATTTATGAGTAACCCACTTTTACAAGCCTTTTTTGTCGGTAGAGCTGCGGCAGAAGTAATTAATGAGCGTCTAGAGGTAGCTGTAACCGACGCTTTGAGCGATTTGGGCAAATTTGATGCCGAAGCCAGAGAGCAACTACGCCAGTTCACAGCAGAAGTCCTAGAACGGGCAAATCGCGCTGCCGATGCTGCTAATTCTGGTCAAAGTTCTGATTTTAGTTCTGATTCTGTGGACTTGCAAGCAACAATTGATGAACTGCGAGCCGAAATTGCCCTATTGCGAAACGAATTACAACGCTATCGCAGTAATTCTGTCTAGAATTTAGTCATTAGTCATGATTACATGACACTTGCTCATAAATATCTCAGGATTTGGTGTGTCTTTTAATCCAGATAATTTGGTTAACAACCAACGGTACACAAACAATATGGAAACAGGTTATTCAGATCAGGCATACCGTTGGAATCGGGACAATTACTCAAGTAGACGGCGCTTTGTAGACATTTGGGGTTTTGTCTTGACCTTAATGTTTAAACTCTGGCGCTACAACAAATCTTGGAGTTATCCCGGCGGTGTTACTGAGTCCAAGCAAGTTGCTAGACGCAAATCTCAAGCAGTGTGGATTCGTAATACCTTGCTAGACTTGGGGCCAACTTTTATTAAAGTCGGGCAGTTGTTTTCTACCCGTGCTGATATCTTTCCCGGTGAATATGTGGAAGAGTTGGCTAAATTACAGGATAAAGTGCCGGCATTTAGTTATGAGCAAGTAGAAGCTAGTATTGAGCAAGAATTAGGTAAGAAAATTCCGGAATTATTTCATAGTTTTGAACCGATTCCTCTGGCTGCTGCTAGTTTAGGTCAAGTGCATAAAGCTGTACTGCACACGGGAGAGTCCGTTGTTGTCAAAGTACAGCGTCCAGGACTCAAGAAGCTGTTTGAAATCGATTTACAGATTCTTAAAGGTATCACCCGCTACTTTCAAAACCATCCGAAATGGGGACGGGGACGCGATTGGCTAGGGATTTATGACGAGTGTTGTCGCATTCTCTGGGAAGAAATTGATTATCTCAATGAAGGCCGTAATGCTGATACTTTTCGCCGGAATTTTCGCGGCTATGAATGGGTAAAAGTTCCTAGAGTTTACTGGCGTTATGCTTCACCTAAAGTATTAACTTTAGAATATGTCCCCGGTATTAAAATTAGCCAATATGAGGCTTTAGAAGCCGCCGGTTTAGATCGGAAGGTGTTAGCACGTCAAGGCGCTCAAGCCTACTTGTTACAGCTACTGAATAATGGCTTTTTCCATGCTGATCCTCACCCAGGTAATATTGCTGTTAGTCCCACTGGTGATTTAATTTTCTACGACTTTGGGATGATGGGGCAGATTAAGTCGAATGTGCGTGAAGGATTGATGGAAACGCTGTTTGGGATTGCTCAAAAGGATGGCGATCGCGTTGTTCAGTCTCTGATCGATTTAGGGGCGATCGCACCTACAGATGATATGGGACCCGTGCGGCGCTCTGTTCAGTATATGCTGGACAATTTCATGGATCAGCCCTTTGAAAATCAGTCTGTGGCTGCTATCAGTGATGATTTGTATGAGTTAGCTTATAATCAGCCATTTAGATTTCCCGCCACCTTCACTTTTGTCATGCGTGCTTTTTCTACTCTAGAGGGCGTAGGCAAAGGCTTAGATCCAGAATTTAACTTTATGGAAGTTGCCCAACCTTATGCAATGCAACTAATAACAAATATGAATGGTCCTGATAATAATAGCTTTATCAATGAATTAAGTCGCCAAGCAGTTCAAGTTAGTACCACTGCCTTCGGTCTACCCCGCAGATTAGAGGATACACTAGAAAAATTAGAACGCGGAGATATGCGGGTGCGTGTCCGTTCAATAGAAACAGAAAGACTCCTACGCAGGCAGAGTAATATTCAACTAGGGACAACCTACGCTTTAATTATTACTGGATTTACTCTTTCAGCTACCATTTTATTGGTTAATAGTTTTGTGTGGCTGTCTGTGCTAGCTGGTTTAATAGCCGCCGCCCTAGCAGTTATCCTGATTCGCTTGTTATCACGCCTCGATCGTTATGACCGGATGTATTAATTGTTGTTAAAAATGATGAAACTGAAATTCACCGGTGTTAGTGATCCGGGACTTGTTCGTTCTAATAATCAAGATGCTTACCATATCGACCCGGATGGGCGATTTTTTATTGTTGCTGACGGTATGGGTGGTCATGCAGGGGGTGAAGAAGCAAGTCGCATCGCTACCCAGGAAATTACAGCCTTTTTGGTTTCCCACTGGGATAGTTCTGAACCTACTGACAAATTGCTAGAAAAAGCCCTATGGGAAGCAAATAAAGCCATAATCAATGACCAACAAAACCATCCTGAACGCGCTGACATGGGTACAACTGTGGTGGCGGTAGTTTTTCGCCCCTTCGATTCAGCTTGGTGCGCTCACGTTGGTGATTCCCGGTTATATCGCTTGCGGGAGTCGCAATTAAAACAAATCACTGAAGATCATACATGGGTAGCTAGGGCGATTCAACTAGGTGATATTACTGAAGAGGAAGCACGAGATCACCCCTACCGCCATATATTATCCCGGTGTTTAGGCAGGGAAGATTTAAATCAAATTAATGTGCAACCAGTCGATGTTAGGATAGGCGATCGCCTACTGCTATGTAGTGATGGTCTGACCGAAGAACTGAACAATCAGACTATTGCTGATCACCTCCGCAATTCCCCCATAGAAGCAACTAGCCATTCTCTGGTTGCAGCTGCTAAAGAAAAGGGTGGACATGATAACATCACCATCGCCATAGTTTCTGTGGAAGAAAACCCCCCTGCATAGTGATAGGAAAAATTATCTGTGAGGGAACAGGGAACAGGTAACAGTTTCAGCTATCTGGGTATCCTCAATTTCCCATATCCAACAAGAAAAAATGCAATTATTTTGAGATACCATAAGCCAAAACCTTGCACTTTTTTGGAGAAATGAAACCCAACTTTATCCCATATTTGGTTTGGTTCCTTGGGGGTGGCGATAAACCTTTGTTATAGCTGAAATAGGAATCAGTGTGGATATTTCACCAAAAATGCTCAGAAATTTGTTCAATCTGAGCATTTTTCCTGTTGGCAAATTGATACAAATATCTCTAACCTCCAAATTAATCCCTTGGAGACAAATACTGCACAATTCTGTGCATTGACTTATTGCACTTAATGATATATGCCGAATATAATTCATGTTTAATACCTTGAGCTTGCCAAAGGTTCTATCAGCCGATTCTGACAGGAGCGGTGGCAATGATTCTCAGGTAACTTAGGTAGTCTTACCAACTTACTGATGGTATAGAAAAAGTCACTTCTACCCAAGAATGGCTTTCTTCCACCTCAGTTATACATTAGTTGGTTACAGTGCAAGAGATAAAAACAGAAACCTTCACCATAGGGATGTGGGCAATTCGTCAAACAATTGTTATCTTTCTTAATATAGAGGTACAAACTTATGACGTATACTGACTCACTTATTATACCTATGTGACTTCTGTAATCGGCATGATTTGTACGCGTTGTTTTTCTCGGAGTTTATTATGAACCAGCCCATTGAACTATCTTTGGAACAGCAATTTAGCATCCGCTCTTTTGCCAGCCAAGTACAGCACATGAGTAACGACCAAGCAAAGGACTTTTTGGTAAAGCTTTATGAACAGATGATGGTGCGGGAAGCGACTTATCAAGAGTTACTGAAACACCAGTGGGGCTTAGATTCCGGTTCCACTATGGCATAGGGTAAGTAATTTGTGTGTCGCAGTGGGCGACCTCCTTCTCTTGCTTAGTTCCACGAAGGAAAAGAGCTGGGGATGCTGGGGCGTCAACTTAAATCAAAAGGCTTGATAGCGGTAATTCCTATCTATCATCTTCTCAGCAATCTGATTCTAAAATTACCCTTGACCAAATTGAATGGAAATTTTGGTCGTTTGGTTGTTCGACAATTTTATTTCTCACCACTAGATTATCCTTGAAAGTGAAAAAACATTCCAAGGGCATAATTCACGCTAGCAATTTTTTATATCTCTATGATAGACAAGAAGCTAAAGAGTTCAGAGAGATTGCAACTGTCTCCGACTTTTTGCTGCCATCAGCTTTGTAGTGATTAAACCGATGCTGGTCTAGTGTCCACTAATAATGATTATATTTTTTCTCAATCCAGGTTACAACTAGATGTAGATTTTTCTTAACAAAGTTTTACATTGTGACCTGGCTAAAAAAATACGTTCTCCATCTTAGCCAAAATCATCGGCTTCATTTTTTCATATTCACTTTTCAGCAAACTTTTACTCAATTGGGGATCAGCCGATGAGGGAAAGGTTTTACTCATTGCTATCCACTGTTGGAGTCGTTGGGGTTGGGCTGGATCGATATTGGATGTTAAGACATGAGAACAGCGCTGTGGGGCTTCCCGTGCAAATAACAATAAACGATAGGAAACTTTCTGCGCTAGTAAGTAGGTGATTTCTTGACCCAGACTAGTTTTCATATCCAGGTAATAGGGGAGAAATTTGGCTCCATGTTGTTGATTGTAAATTACAGTAATCCATAGCAACATCGGGTGAGGAGTATTAATAAATAGAAATTGATTATAAATCTTTGAGAGGACACGGTTGATAATTTCTGCCTGGGGTAACATGACCCAAAGGGCTGGTAGCATTTCCCCATGAAAATTGATGGATTGGGGAAAAACAATATCTGCAATTGGTTTATTACTAGGCCAGGAAGCAGAGCCAAGCAAATCAGATTGAGACTGTGATGCAGATTGGTCTACATGAGGTTTAAGTTTCTGGTTCCGTTGATCCCTAATCACTAGAGCTTGACTGGGGCGATTATTTTCAGGTGGAACTTTCTGGGGAGAATTATTCTTTTCTAGGGATTCTAGCACTTGGAGAACTTCAGTAATGCTTTGGGGGCGATCGCCTCGAGCTTTAGCCAGACAACTCATGACTAAATTTTTCGCTAACTGGGGAATTTCCAAGGCGGGAGCAACTTCAGCAAAGGTACGTGGTGGTTGACTTTGATGCGTTTTGTACCATGCTTTAAAGGAATTAGTGGGTGCGACTAGGGGCATTTTCCCAGTCAACATCTCAAACATCATTACGCCTAAACTATAAATATCAGCGCGATTATCTAATTCTTTACCCTGCATTTGTTCGGGGGAGGAATAAGAGAGAGTTCCCAAATAATATTTTGTCTGGTCGGTATTTCCCTGTAATAATTTAGCCACCCCAAAATCTAGTACCTTGACCAATTCGCCAAAACTAGGGTCTGGAATCACTAGCATATTACTCGGTTTGATATCACGGTGAATAATTGGATAGACTGCACCATCCACAGGAATCCCATTATGAGCGCACTGTAACCCCAAAGAAATTTGCCGCGACATACTCAAAAATCGTGGTATGGAAAGATGTTGTTGGCGGATAATCTGATTCAGGCTTTTTCCTGGTAAGTATTCCATTACATAGAATGGCGTATTATTTGAGTCTATACCGTAGTCCATAACTCGGACGATGTGGATGCTTTTTTGTCCTAGTAAGGCACAGGTTTTAGCTTCTCGCTGAAAGCGGTTTTGCAATCCCATCTTTTGATTTTGTATGGATAAGGCGAGAAATTTGACTGCGACAGGTACGCCTCCCAACAAGATATCTTTAGCACGATAAACCCTACCCATCGCTCCAGTACCAATTAGTTGTTGAATTTGGTAGCGTTTGCTGAGTAAGCGACCAATGTTGGGGTCTGACATAGAAAACTGGACTCCAATGTTTAATAAAGTAAATTAACAGCTATGGCTTGCATCTGGATGATAAAAATTAGACAGAACAAGGGTTTTAAACCAATCCTAACGAACCAGCTACACCTGTTCTCTGGTATTTGATTTTTGATGATCTGTAATATTTGAGATTAAGATATAGCAATCGCCAAGGTAATTAGGACATTCCCTGTTCCCTGTTCCCTTAAAATCATAATGATGATGTCCTAACCAATATGTCCGTTTCTATATTTTTAGTTTGCCCAATTTTAGATAGCTATGCTACACAGGTCATGGCAAAAACACTACTTATGACTTCTGGTATTGTGGATTTGGGGTGTAGTCTAGGTTGATTGCCGCTCTAAGTTAGCTTCTAGTGTATCGGTTAAGACATGGCCTGTCATCATGGCACTACTGAGATAATATGTGTCTTTGGATATACGGTGTATAGTTTCGTAGCCGCTACGACGTTGGCGATCGCCCATCACCCAGTAATGCTGCATAATTGTATCGATACCAATCCAACCCTCACCTTCAATTTTGCCTAGCAGATTGTGTTGCAATAAAAAACTATATTGACGCTCGCCATTATCCAAGCGTCCTTTATATTGCAAAGAAATTTCCGAGCGATCGCTACCGGGAAATATCAGCTTTGTCGCCATAGTAAACCAGTTATCTCGACTCCAAGCCACTAAGGTCATACCTTTAACGCTCATTGGCACACCATAACGCTCCAGCCAATGACCTTCTATGCTCCAGCGCCCAGGTTCCAATAAAAAAGTGTGATCCACCTCGTATGTTCCTTATCTTGCTCGCATATCTCCAATACAGCACGACCTAAATTTAAATACCATTGCCATACTGATTTGATCTGAAGATCCAGGGGTGATCCACAATTAAATTGTGACATACATAATTTTATCCTGCTTCTCCTGGGCTTCCTAAGTCGCCTCCCCTGTTGATTTCTGCAAGCCAGACACTCTTAACTGCCAGTCATGAGTTAGGCGCTGCATATTTCAGTTAAAATTAGCATATATAGCTGGGGAGTAGGGAGTAGGGAGTGGGGTAAAAGCCTTTTGGTGTCTAACTTTTAGGATCAGTTTATGTCTTAACGTATACGCGTAGTGCCATAGCGAAAACTAAGCTAAACTGAACCATAATAACTAAAAATACGGGGTTCTACTAGGAAAATAATTTTGTAGCGATTATTCCTACTCCGAATCCGTTACTGGTGAATTTCCCCTAACAGTATTTCACTAGGTGCGCCAGTAGCAGCAGGTAAGTTACCCGGAAGCCCCATCTGTCTCCAGTAAGCTAAAACCGCAAATGCGATCGCCTCTTTAAAATCCGCATTCAAGCCAACTTCATCTGTAGTTAATACTGGTAGGGATGGTAACAATAACTGTAACCTTTGCTTTAAATATAAATTACGACTACCCCCACCGCACAATAATACTTGCTGGGGCATTTGGGGTAAAAAAGTCTGATAACTGTGAGCAATAGAAGCAACAGTCAGCTCTGTAAGTGTCGCCAGTAAGTCAGCCGGATTTAATTGGTAAGGTTCCGCATCTTTTAAACACTGATGTAAATAAGCCACACCAAATAACTCCCTTCCTGTAGATTTAGGCGGAGGGAGATGAAAATAATCCTGCTGGAGCCATTGTTCTACTAAAGAATAGCAAGGAACACCACTAGCAGCCCAATTACCCTTTTCGTCATAAGACCTAGCACCATCAGTTAAATGTTGTACTGCCAAATCTAATAAACTATTACCAGGGCCAGTATCCCAAGCCCGAATTTTAGCTAACCAGTCATGACCACGAGGCGGAATGTAAGTCACATTACCAATCCCACCGATATTTTGAATACAACGCCCCCCAGTGGAATTACTGAGTAAAAAAGCATCAACTCTCGGCACAAGGGGCGCACCATGACCACCGACATTAATATCAGCCAAGCGGAAATTACTCACAGTGGGAATCCCCGTCAAATGAGCAATCATCGCACCGCGACCTAATTGCAAGCTGTAACCTAACTGGATCTTTTTTCCTATTCCCTGAATTACTGGTGGTCGATGGTAGACAGTTTGACCGTGGGAACCAATTAAACTAGCTGGCTGATGACCTATTTGGATATTTTCAGTAGCTTGGGCAAAAGCCACAGCGATCGCATCATCTAATTCTGCTAATTCTGCCATAGACATAGCATCCCCTGCACCAACCCCTAAAATTTTCGTTCTCAATGAGGGTGTATAGGGGTACGTTTCCCCTGCTAGCAAAGAAATCTTCAAATCTAAGTCTCCACCACAAATCTCTACCAAAGCAGCATCTATACCATCTACAGAAGTGCCGCTAATTAAACCGATAACGCGAGTGGGTATGGTGACAGATTTAGTTGGATGCATTGGCAGAGATTCTTTTGTAAATTGCAAAAGTGTATTCAACTCATACTACTGTTTTTTGCCTCCTGTTGGTCAAGCTGCCGTGTACACACAAGTGATCGAATTTAAACCAGCCTTCGGCATAGCTTCTGCTTAAGGCGAAGCGCACACCACAAAAAACACGTTAGCTTAGGAGAAGTAAAGAGGGTTTTAGAGAGTTCTTGCGTAAGTCCTCATCAAATAGGATGGCTATATATAGAAATCCTATTTTCTGACTTTTATTTTTGATTCGTAGTTACTTATTCAGATAAATTTCAGCTAAAAATACAACCATATTGATGGTAATACAGTTCACATTGACTGCGGTAGGATAAAAGGTAGAATCAATTAGCATTTCTCCTAATGAATCTGGCTGAAACTCCCAACACCGAAAATTCTCACAATCCATTTCTCACCCTCAATTATGAACCTGCATTAGAATCTTTGGGTGATGATTACTACGACGCAGTAATAGCCGCCAATTTTCCCCAACATATTTTACGCTGGCGCAACGATGCTATATTACCGAATTTAGGACTAGATCCCCTAGCCGTAACAGATAAAGATTTTATCACCGCCTTTGGTCAATTCCAGGGACGCAAACCATTATTAGCATTACGTTATCACGGCTATCAATTCGGCACATATAATCCTGACTTGGGTGATGGTAGAGGATTTCTTTACGGACAAGTCCGCGCCAAAGACGGTAACTTATATGACTTTGGTACTAAAGGTTCCGGTAAAACGCCCTATTCTCGGGGTGGTGATGGAATGCTGACACTTAAAGGGGGAATGCGAGAAGTTTTAGCAGCAGAAGCATTACACCGATTAGGTGTGCGTACCTCTCGCTGTTTAACAATGATTGAAACTGGTTTATCTTTGTGGCGGGGTGATGAACCTTCCCCAACGCGCTCATCTGTAATGGTTAGAGTCAACAGTTCCCATATACGCTTTGGCACTTTTGAACGCCTACATTATTTGCAACGTCCAGATTTAACTCAAAAACTCTTAGACCACGTAATTGAGTATTACTATCCTCATTTAATTGCGGAAAAAAATCAATATGTTTTATTTTATGCAGAACTAGTCAAACGGGTAGCAGAACTGGTAGCCCAGTGGATGGCAGCTGGGTTTTGTCATGGAGTCTTGAATACTGATAATATGTCAATTACAGGGGAAAGTTTTGACTATGGTCCTTATGCTTTCATTCCTACTTATGACCCATATTTTACATCTGCCTACTTCGACTACTATAAACGCTACTGTTATAGTCATCAAGCAAGTATTTGTCAGTTAAATTTAGAACTGCTTCAGGAACCATTGAAGGCAATCATTGACAAAGCCGAAATGGAGTCAGCATTAAGAAAATTCAATAGCTATTATCAAGCTGAATACCACTTATTAATGTGGAAAAAGTTGGGTTTTGCACAATTAGAATTACCAGTAGGAAATGAGTTATTAAATGTAACTATTCAATTTTTACAAGATAGCCAAGTGGGTTATCATGAGTTTTTCTGGGAAATAGCCCGAACTTTTACGATTAAATGGCGAGAAGAGCCAGGTTTGGTATTAAAGGGTTCCCATATTATCCCCACATCAGAAACTGCCAATATTTTTGAGAATTGGTGTGAACTTTATCATAAAACTCTCAATTATTTTGAAGTAGAACAGATGGATATAATTGCTCAAACTCTGTTGACGCATAATCCCCAAACAACGTTATTAAGACCAATGATTGAATCTGTTTGGGAACCTATCGCCCAAGAAGATAATTGGCAACCTTTTAATGATTTACTCAAAACAATTCAATGTCAGTAGCTGAGGTGGCCTAGCTATATTTTTCACGAAAAAGAAGGGGTAAATATATAGTAATCCTATTTTATTTCTGTTGGTGTAGTCTGCCCTTTGCGCTGACAACTCAAAAGGCTATTTCCCACTCCTACTACCCAACCAGGTAAATAAGTTTAAGAATCAAAGGGGATTACTATAGTCCCTAAAAGTGGAACTAATTCTTTTTTATAGCCTTTCCCAGTCTAATGAAGTACACACCAATTTATTCCCTGTTCCCTGTTCTCTAAAATTAAAAAACTTTGTACCTCACGAGCATGGGAACTGCTATATGGGAGCATTAATGCCAAAAACTCTGAGGAAAATGTTGTGGATAAGTGTGATGTAGATAGAAATTTCAAATCTGTGAAATCTTTCACTCGAAGAGCTTGCTTACCCTTATTAGCGGGAATTATGGTAGCCATGACAGTGGGTCTATTATGGCAAGAATTAGTAATTCAAGAGTATAACCAGGTTACTGGAATTTTAGCACAGCAAGCGATCGCATTAAAAACTGAATTAACTGGCGAACTCAACACTCGCTTGATGACGCTGAAACGGATGAAACAACGCTGGGAATTACGCGGTGGTATTCCTCGTGCAGAATGGGAAGCAGATGTGGCTAACCATATCCGAGACTTTGGCGGGTATGATTCTATCCAATGGATTGATTCATCATTTCAGGTACGTTGGATGGTCGGGGAATCGGGAAATCAAATAGCAAAAAATTTTGAGCTTAGGCAAGAATTACAGCGATTGACTGCACTAGAAACAACACAGAATAGTTTTTGTCTTTCTATCGACATCAGCGATACAGTAAGTCTGGTGGAGGGGGGTAAAGGTTTTTTAGTATCTATACCCCTATTTATCGAAAATAAATTTGATGGATTTATAGTAGGGGTTTTTTCCATTCAATCCCTAGTGGATACAGTTTTGAACATACAAGAAGGATATAAGATCAAGCTCTGGGAAAATCATAATTTAATTTACCATAATAATGCAGACTTATTAACAGATTCACCTTGGCAGCAAGAAGTAAATATAAATTTATATGCTGGCGGTATCAATTGGCAATTGCAAGTTTACCCAACTCCAAAGTTATTAAAAGAATTGTGTTCACACATCCAAATTATCGTACTCTTTGCAGGTTTATTACTGGCTGTAATGCTAGCAGTTTCTACTTATTTAGCTCAATGTGCTAAAATGCAGACTTGTCAGATAGCCGCAAAAAATCAAGAACTGGCTTTAAGAATTTATCAACAGAGACAAACAGAAATTGCTCTCGCAGAGAGAGAAAATAATCTCCGCCAGCTATTAGAAACTGTCAAGGTTATCCCGTGGGAACTGGACTTGAAAACTTGGCAATTTACCTATGTGGGTCCACAGGCGAAAGCTTTACTAAATTATCCCATTTACCAATGGTATGAGCCAGATTTTTGGATCAACCATATACATCCAGAAGATCGAGAAAAAACTGTACTTTTTTGTACTGAGTCAGTGAAAAAATTTGATAATTATGAATTTGAATATCGGATGATAGCAGCTGATGGACGAATTGTTTGGCTGCGAGAAATTGTGAATGTCATGCAAGAATCTGGGTCGCCTCGGATGTTGCGGGGGTTCATGTTTGATATTACTGATCTGAAACTGGTTGAAGAAACTTTGAGATTGAGAGAACGAGCGCTAGCGGCTACTAGTAATGGAATTATTATTGCTGATGCTAGACTGGCGAATAATCCGGTAATTTATGTTAATCCAGCTTTTGAGAAAATCACGGGCTACAGTTATACAGAAGTAATGGGGCAGAACTGTAGATTTTTACAGGGAGAAGATACTGAACAAACTGGGATGGAACAAGTAAGAAAATCTATCCAATCTGGTAGAAGTTGTAAAGTTGTGCTGCGTAACTACCGAAAAGATGGCACCATTTTTTGGAATGAGTTGAGTATTTCACCTATTTATAATAATCTGGGTGAATTAACTCACTTTGTGGGGATTCAAAATGATATTACTAAACGCCAAAAGGTAGAAGCTGCTCTCCGCGAAAAAGAAGAGCGTTGGCAATTGGTAATTGAAGCTAACCAAGATGCGATTTGGGATTGGAATATAATCACAAATGAAATTTTCTTTTCTGCTAGGTGGGCGGAACTTTTAGGTAGAAATAAAGAACAAGTTATTAGTTCTAAAGATGAGTGGAAAAGTCGTATTCATCCTGATGATTATCACCGGGTGATAACTACTCAACAAGAGTATCTCAATCAACAGATTCCCAATTATGTGATTTCCTATCGTCTGCGCTGCGATGATGGTAACTATAAATGGGTGCTGGTACACGCTCAGGCTCAATGGGATGCACAAAGTCATCCTGTACGCATGGTTGGCTCGACTAAAGATATTACTGACAGTGTGCAGGCACAAGAAGCTTTAAAACGCCAATTTAATCGCACGTTATTATTAGGACAAATTACCCAGAAAATTCGTGAAAGTATTCATAGCCAAAGCATATTTGAGACGGCTGCTATCCAAATTGGTAAGGCTTTTGGTGTGCATCGTTGTTTAATTCATTCCTATACTCAAGATCCGATACCGCAAATTCCGTTAGTTGCAGAGTATGTGGTTGTGGATTATCCGTCGATGCTGGATACTAAAATTCCGATTATTGGTAATCCTCATGCACAAAAAATGATCAGTCAGGATCAGGCGATCGCCTCTGAGAATGTCTACCTTGATCCTTTACTCGTCAAAATTCAACATATCTCCCGCCAAATGCAGATTAAATCTATGCTAATAGTGCGGACTTCTTATCAAGGAGAACCAAATGGAGCCATCTGTTTATATCAGTGCAGCGATTTTCGCCAATGGACTTCTGACGAGGTGGAATTACTAGAGGCTGTGGCGGCGCAACTAGGGATTGCATTAACCCAGGCTAACTTGCTGGAACAAGAAACCCGCCAACGTCAAGAATTGATTGTGAAAAATTGTGCTTTGGAACAGGCTAAAGTGCAAGCAGAGGCTGCAAACAGAGCAAAAAGTGAGTTTTTGGCGATGATGAGCCATGAAATTCGTACCCCGATGAATGGTGTAATTGGGATGACAGGGCTATTGCTAAATACTGATCTGACTCCCCAACAGCAAGATTTTGTGGAGACGATTCGCAGTAGTGGAGATGCTTTATTAACTATAATTAATGATATTTTGGATTTCTCGAAAATTGAATCGGGAAAATTACAAATAGAACAGCAAACTTTTGATTTAAAAGTTTGTATAGAAAAAGTTATCGATTTTTTAATCCCAACAGCTGCTGAAAAGAATATTGAATTAGCTTATATCATTCAGCCGGAAGTTCCTGCATATATTATTGGTGATTTGACTCGTTTACGCCAAGTTTTGATTAATCTACTGAATAATGCCATTAAGTTTACTAATCAGGGAGAAGTTATCCTCTCGGTTTGTGAAAAACAGATGAAAAATAATCAAGGCGATACAGCGTTTCCGGCTGTTATGAGGTACAGTAGCAGCAATTAGCAAACCAGTT